>CAYYXZ010000139.1:0-5596 GCA_964475715.1 uncultured Marinosulfonomonas sp.
CCATCCGGCGCATCCAGCCCTTGGAATTGGCAAACATCCGGTAGGTTTCCAGCACCTGAATTTGCTCTTTGTCAGCCGTGCCCGCGATGGAAAGTATGTCATCCACCGAGACACGCAATTTATCCACGGCCTCGTGCAGGCGCGGCAATTCGGCGTGTGGATCTTCGGCAATCGGATCGGTAATAACCACGCGCGGTTCGTGCAAATAAACATTGCCCTGCGCAGCACCTTCCTGGGCGACCGCGCCGCGAAACAGCACCGGCTGGATGTGGCGGGCCGAAAGCGCGGCACCTTCGCCAATAAATACGCCCAGTTCGGTCATTTCAGCCAAAACCATGGCCACGACTTCCAGCGCGTAAACCTCGTCGTTGCTGAATTTTTGCGCCTGTTTGGATTGCACAACCAACACGCCCAGTTGTTCGCCCAGCCGCTGAATTGGCACGCCGATGAAGGATGGAAATATTTCTTCGCCGGTTTCAGGCATAAAGCGAAACCCCGGCGCGCTGGGCGCATCATCGGTGTTGATTACACGGGCGGTTTTGGCCACACGCCCAACCAAACCTTCGCCAAGACGCATCCGGGTTTTGCGAACAGATTCAGGGTTTAGGCCGTGGGTCGCGCAAAGTTCCAGCGTTTCTTCATCCCGAAACAGATAGATTGAACACACCTCAAAGCCCATTGAATCCGCGATCATTTCGGTGATGCGGTCAAGCCTTTCCTGGCCCTCGCCTTCTTGGGCAAGGGATTCACGCAAGCGGCCCAGCAGGCTGCGGCTTTGGCTTTCGGTGCTGTGTGGCATCGGTTTCCTTTAAGCGGATTTATCCAGTTCAAAGGCATCATGCAGTGATTGCACGGCCAATTCCATATATTTCCGGTCAACCAACACAGAAATTTTTATCTCGGAGGTTGTAATCACCTTGATGTTGATACCCTCATCCGACAAGACCTGAAACATTTTGGCCGCAACTCCGGCGTGGCTGCGCATGCCGATGCCGACGACGGAAACCTTGGAAACATTCTCGTCGGCAATCAGGTCATGAAAATTGATTTCGCCGCTGGTTTTGGCCGCATCCATGGCATTTTTGGCGCGCTCCACCTGATCAACGGGGCAGGAAAATGTCATATCCGTGCGCCCTTCTTCGGAAATATTTTGCACGATCATATCCACATTCACCCCGGCATTTGAAAGCGGCACAAAGATGGCGGCGGCAATTCCGGGGCGATCGGCGATCGAAATAAGTGTCATTTTGGCCTCGTCGCGCTGACAGGCAACACCGGCGACTACGTTATCTTCCATGATTTCCTCCTCGTGACAAACCAATGTGCCCGAATTTTCTGTTTGCTCGCCAAAACTGGAAAGCACCCGCAGCTTGACCTTGTAACGCATGGCCAGCTCGACGGATCTGGTTTGCAAAACCTTGGCGCCAAGGCTTGCCAGCTCCAGCATTTCCTCGAATGAAATTTTGGCCAGCTTGCGAGCCTTTTTCTCAATCCGCGGATCGGTCGTGTAAATTCCGTCAACATCGGTGTAAATATCGCAACGCACAGCACCAAAAGCGGCGGCAAAGGCAACGGCGGTGGTGTCAGATCCGCCACGGCCAAGCGTGGTGATGCGCCCCTCGTCGCTGATGCCCTGAAAACCGGCGACCACGGCGACTTTCATGCCTTGGGCAAATCTGGCGTTAATGTTTTGGGTCGGGATTTCGGTGATGCGCGCGGCACTGTGCACCGAAGTGGTTTTCAGCGGCACCTGCCAGCCCTGCCAGCTGCGCGCCGGAATGTCCATCTTCTGCAAGATCAGGGCCATCAGACCGGCCGTGATGTTTTCGCCCGATGACACCACCGCATCATATTCGCGCGCGTCATACATCGGCGAGGTTTCACCGACCCAGCTGACCAGCTCGTTGGTTTTGCCCGACATGGCCGAAACCACGACGATCACGTCATAGCCATTGGCGACCTCGACACCGACGCGTTTGGCTACCCGTCTGATGCGGTCCAGATTGGCCACCGAAGTGCCCCCGAATTTCATTACCAGCGTTGGCATGGCTGACCTTTTATGTTGACCTTTTAAGGCTGTTTACGAGGCACAGCCCAATTGGGCAAGTGTCATTCTGTGCGGCAAAATATCCGGTTTGCACAATAATCGGCACGCACTGAGCCTGTTTAATTCACCTTGCGGCTGGGGGTGAATGGCAGCGGCAACACCGGCACGCCATCTTCGATCAGTTTTTTGGCGTCCTCGGGCCGTGCTTCGCCGTAAATCGGGCGCCCGGGCGCGTCACCGTCATGAATCGCGCGGGCCTGTGTGGCAAATTCCATGCCAACATATTCCGAACCGGACTCGACCTCGGATTTCAGCTTGGCGATGGCTTTTTCCTTGTCGGTTTTTGGGGCCAAACTCCCCGGCTTTTGGCCGGATTCGGGGGCGTTTTTGGGGGCTTTGGCGGCCTTGCGGGCTGTGCGCAGGCGCGGGGCCATGATGGTTTTTTCAACCAAAGTGCTGGCGCAGGAAGGGCAGGTTAACATGCCGGCGCTGTGCAGTTTTTCAAACGCCCCAGAGGATTGGAACCAGCTGTCAAAGCTGTGATCGTTTTCGCATTTCAGCCTGTAGGAGATCATTTCAAACGCCCTTTTTCATGCGGTAATGCTAAACATTTAGCGGATGATTGCAATGGCGCGGCTCAACCTTTCAACCGTTTAAGATCAAAATTACGGATCAGCGGGCCAAGCTCCGGCTCGCTAATCAGCTCGGATGCTGTTTTCAGGCTAACCCATTTGCGCTTTCGTTGACCAGCCTCGGGGAATTTTTTCAGCATATGTTTCACCTCAAAGGGAAACACCGCAACCACAATTGGCAGATTATCACCCTTGGGCAAGCTTTTGGTGTAGGAATAAATCCCCAGACAAACATTCGAAACCTTACCCTCAACCCCGGCCTCCTCAAAGGCCTCGGTGGCGGCAGCGCGCGCCGGAGTCTCGCCGTCCATCGGCCAGCCTTTTGGGATAATCCAGCGCCCCGAACCGCGGCTTGAAATCAATAATATCTGAATTTCACCAGCAGAAACACGATAACACAGCGCCCCGAACTGGGTGCGCACATCATGTTTATGCGATACATCAAGCCGCTGGGGCTTATGCTTTATTTTAACTACACTGGTCACGTTTTTTCGCCGCCGTTTGATGCCTGTTTCCCGCTTTTGTTAGCGCGATTTCGTTGCTCTTTTATTAAGATAGTCAAGTTTTATTCAATTTAAAAGGTTTTTGCAGTGTTTTCACAATATTTTGTGGTTAAACGGCATCTTTGCACTATTTAGGCTATGGTTTTGGGGTGTTTCCGCTCAAAATCTGGCCAAACCAGCGGCTGTCGATATTCCCACCGGATAAAATCAGCCCGACTTTTTTGCCTTTCATCTGCTGTTTTTCCTGCATCAAAGCCGCCAGAGAAGCCGCACCTGCACCCTCGGCCAGATTGTGGATATCGCTGAAATAAACCCGAATGGCGGCGGCGATTTCGGCGTCTGTTACGCTGACAAATCGCGCCGCCCCCTTGGCATAAATTTCAAACGCGTCTTGCACCGGTTCGCGCACGGCCATTCCATCGGCAAATGTGATGGCCGTGTTGGTTGGCACCATCTGGCCAGCTTTGGCAGACAGCTTTGCGGTTTGGGCGTTTTCAGACACCACGGCGACGATTTTTGTATCCAGAGCCAAAGCATCGCGCACAGCAATCGTGCTGCAAATGCCCGAGCCACAACCGATTGGCACATAGATCGTGTCCAGATCAGGGTGTTGGGTTAACAATTCGTAAGCATAGGTTGCAACGCCGCGCAGCAATTCTTTGTGAAACGGCGGCACCATAAACAAGCCCTCGGCATCTGCAACCCGAATGGCTTGTGCTTTGGCCTGCTCGAAATCGGTGCCAAATTCAACCACTTCGCCGCCATAGGCGCGCATGGCGGCGGTTTTTTCAGCCGAACTGCCAAGGGGAACATAGATTTTAGCAACCAGTCCAGCCGCCGTTGCCGCACGGGCCTGAGATTGGCCGTGATTGCCGCGGGTGGCGGTGATGATGCCGCGCGCATCCGGGTGTTTGCGCTGTAACCAGTCGATAAATGTAATGCCGCCGCGCACTTTGAAGGCACCGGTGGGGGCATGGTTTTCGTGTTTTACGATCACGGTCGCGCCGGTGCGTTTTGACAATTGCGGCCAGTGGATTTGCGCTGTGGGCTGCATTTGGCTGTAAACCAGCGATTGTGCGGCCTTAAGATCACCGATTGAAAACATTAACTTTCCTGCCGTAAAAGATTAAACAGTCGCCGCGCCGTGTCTTCCATGGCCATCTTGCCGCGCTCAGCCACCGTGCGGGCGGCGTTGCGGATATCGGGAAAGGCAGGATCAAGCAAGGTTTGGGCCAAGTCGTCAGCTCCAAGAACCTGCCTTGCGCCATTGCTGCGCTGAAATGCGGCGTAATCATCGGCAAAATTTTGCACATGCGGCCCGTGGCTGATGGCGCAATCCAGCAAGGCCGGCTCATACGGGTTATGCCCGCCGCCGTTAAAGAACGAGCCGCCAATAAAACAGCGATCAGCCAGACGATACCAGATGCCAAGCTCGCCAATTTTGTCAATGATGATAATCTGGATGCCGGTTAAGCCATTGGTTTCATTTGTTAAAATATCGGCCTGAAAACCCAGATCAAGCGTGTGTTTCAGGATCCGGTCCGCGCGGTCTGGCTCGCGCGGGGCAAGGATCAGGCAGGTGTCGGGGCGGGTTTGCAAAATCAGTTTATGGGCTTTGAAAACCTGAATTTCATCTTCGGGATGGGTCGAGGCCGCCAGCCACAGCGGGCGATTATTTAGCGCGCGTTTCAGTGCTTCGCGTTTTTCGGGCTGATCGGCAAGCGCGTCGGCACCGGATTTTAATGTGCCGGTTACGCTGATTTTATCGGGGCAAACCCCGAGGCTGGAAAACTGTTCGGCACTGATTTTATCCTGCACCTCGATAAAGGCAAATTTGGCATAAACTTCGGCAAAGAAATTTCGAAGCTTTTGTTTGCTCTGCCCCGATTTTTCGCTCATCCGCCCGTTGACCAAAGCCATCGGAATGGCGCGGCGTTCCAGCTCGCTCAGGAAGGTCGGCCAGATATCGCGCTGTGCCCAGACCGCAAGCCGGGGTTGCCAGTGATCCAGAAAGCGTTTCACATAATGCGGGCTGTCCAGCGGCAAAAACTGATGGATCGTGCGCGCGGGCAGGTTGTGTTCAATCGCTTGGGCCGAGCTGCGCGCCGAGCTGGTGAGCAAAAAATTCAGCGCCGGATCCAGCCGCTGCATTTCGCGGATCAAACCGGGCAGGGCCAGCAATTCGCCAACCCCGACCGCATGCATCCAGACCAGTGGGCCATCGGGGCGCGACACGTTGCTCAGGCCCAGTTTTTCGCGGTAACGCAGCCCGTCTTCTTTGCCGCGCAGCAGACGTTTTTCCAGATGCCGGCGTGCAAACAGCCGGATCAGTGGGCTGAGTTTCAGGTAGGCCCAGAGTAGTGTGGATTTGGGAACTTCAGTCAATATCTCGGAACTCTTTTTGCAAGGGGCGC
>CAYYXZ010000140.1:0-1550 GCA_964475715.1 uncultured Marinosulfonomonas sp.
CGGGCCAAATCCGCTTTTCTGGCAAATATGAGCCACGAAATACGCACCCCGATGAACGGGGTTGTCGGCATGGCGGATTTGCTAAGCGACACCGATCTGGACGAAGAACAGCAATTATATGCCGAGACAATCAAAAACTCCGGTGAAGCGTTGCTGGTTATTATCAATGATGTGCTGGATTATTCAAAAATCGAAGCGGATAAGCTAACGTTGATTTCTGAAAACTTTGATCTGGAGCGTAGTATCCATGAAACTGTGATGCTCCTGCAAGCCTCATTTCAAGACAAGGAACTGGAAATCCTGGTCGATTTTGATATGTTCCTGCCAACCCAGTACACTGGTGATCCGGGCCGTATCCGGCAAATATTGACCAACCTGATCGGCAATGCGGTAAAGTTTACAAACGAGGGTCACGTCCTGATCCGCGTGGTTGGCCTTGAGGTGGACCAGACCGGTCTGACACGGATCCACGTTACAATCGAAGATACCGGAATTGGCATTCCTGAAAATATGGTTGAGCATGTTTTTGGTCAGTTTACTCAGGTCGAAGATGAACGCAATCGCAAATATGACGGCACCGGGTTGGGCTTGGCGATTACCAAACAGCTTATTGAGCTGATGGGTGGTGAAATCTGGGTGGATTCGGTGGAGGGTGAAGGTGCGTGCTTTGGTTTTCATATTACCCTTCCTGCTGTTGCGCCGGCTCTGGTTGCACCGGATAATACATTAATAAATCTAAAACAGGCGTTGGTGATCAGCGGTCAGAACCAAGGGCTGACAATATTGCTCAAACAGCTCGTATTGATGGGAATCAATGCGCATTGTGTGGAATCCGAAAAGGCGGCGATTGCGGCGGATATCAGCAACGTTGGCGTTGTGTTTGTTGATCAGAAGATACCCGAAGGAAATTCGCAGACTGTTATTCAGATGCTTCGAGATAAATCGCCAAAGCTACCAATATTTTTACTAAGTCCAGAACATAAACCTAAAGGGCAAGATGAGGCTTTACTTGTCTTGAAAAAGCCAATTATACGGCGGGATTTGTATGAAGCGCTGTTGAATATTGAACAGATGGCTGCATCCCAAGAAAAGATACCTGAACCGGCTCAACCCGAAGATATTCCTGATACTCGGTCAACGTCTTTACCCGTTCAGGCTGTTGCCAATACATTACCCCCTCCTGCCAAGGACGCGCCGCCTCTGCGGAAAATGAAAGTTCTGGCGGCAGAAGATAATAAAACCAACCGGCTGGTGTTTGGTAAGATGGTCAAGGATTTGAACATTGATCTGGTGTTTGCGAATAATGGCCTTGAGGCTGTTGAGAAATTTCAGAGTTTTCAGCCCGATATGATTTTTATGGATATTTCCATGCCTGAAATGGACGGCAAAGAAGCTACCCGCACAATTCGTAAAATTGAAGAAAAACAGAATTTGGCGCGTGTGCCAATTGTTGCCTTAACGGCGCATGCCATGGCCGGGGATGATACTGAAATATTGGCTGCGGGTTTGGATTATTACCTGACCAAGCCTCTGCGCAAAGCCGCAATATG
>CAYYXZ010000140.1:1650-5576 GCA_964475715.1 uncultured Marinosulfonomonas sp.
GTCACGATCAGTTTTCCGTTTGCTTCTGGCAGCGCGCGGATTATCGCGGCTTCTTGAGGCGAGGCGATCACACCATCGGCACCGGCGCAAAGTGCATTAACGGCGCGCTCGACCACCAAATTCTGCAGATCACCGGATTTTATGCAGCATTGATCCAAATCGGCGCGATCAAGCGAGGTTAAAATTGTAACGGCAAGGATTTTCATGTCTTTGCCCGCCGCCCCCTGACAGGCTGCATTTACCACATGCGGATCACCATGCACGGTTAGAAAATCCAGATCAAACTGGGCCAGACCACGCACCGCAGATTCAACCGTGGCACCAATATCAAACAATTTCATATCCAGAAAAATACGTTTTCCGCGCTCGTCTTTCAACTCGCGCGCCAAACCCAGACCGCCGCCTGTCAGCATCCCCAACCCGATTTTATAAAACGAAACCGCGTCGCCGATTTGATCGACCAGCTTTAACCCCGACAAAGCATCGGGCACGTCCAGAGCAACAATCAGGCGGTCTTTTGACATTTGGGCTTTCCTTTGGTTATGTTTTTCTCTTTTATCGCTCTTGCAGGCGCAAGATGCAATTCCCACATGTAATTTAAGGCCTGATAAAAATGTGCTGCAATGGCGGGCATTTCAAAATAACGGGCGCTTTAAAAGAAGGAGAAGACGGATGGACATGGAAAAGTTCACCGAACGGTCGCGCGGTTTTATTCAGGCGGCCCAGACGATTGCGATGCGCGAAGATCATCAGCGCTTGTCGCCGGAACATTTGCTAAAAGCAATGATGGATGATGATCAGGGGCTGGCTAGCAATCTGATCAAAGCGGCTGGCGGTGATGTTGGCCGTGTGGTCGAGGCGCTGGATCAGACCATGGGCAAAATCCCTAAAATCACCGGCGATGGTGGCCAGACTTATATGGATCAGCAAACCAGCAAGGTTCTGGACGAAGCTGCAAAAATTGCCAAAAAAGCCGGCGATAGTTTTGTGCCGGTCGAGCGGATTTTAATGGCTTTGGGCATGGTGAAATCCAATGCCAAGGACGCGTTGCAAGCCGGCAACGTTTCGGCCCAAAAGCTGAATGAGGCGATCAATGACATTCGCAAGGGGCGCACGGCCGACACGGCAAGTGCCGAAGAGGGTTATGATGCGCTGAAAAAATACGCGCATGATTTGACCAAGGCAGCGGCCGAGGGCAAGATTGACCCGATCATCGGCCGCGACGAGGAAATCCGGCGCACCATGCAGGTTCTTAGCCGGCGCACCAAAAACAATCCGGTGCTAATTGGCGAGTCGGGTGTGGGCAAAACCGCGATTGCCGAAGGTTTGGCTTTGCGTATTATCAACGGGGATGTGCCCGAAAGTTTGCAAGGCAAAAAGCTGATGTCGCTGGATATGGGCGCGTTGATTGCCGGGGCAAAATACCGTGGTGAATTTGAAGAACGGCTAAAGGCTGTTTTGAGTGAAGTCACTGAGGCGGCTGGTGAAATTGTGTTGTTCATCGACGAGATGCACACCCTGATCGGGGCTGGAAAAGGCGAGGGGGCGATGGATGCTTCCAACCTGTTAAAACCGGCTTTGGCGCGTGGTGAATTGCACTGCGTTGGCGCAACCACCTTGGATGAATACCGCAAACACGTTGAAAAAGATGCAGCTTTGGCACGGCGTTTTCAGCCGGTTCTGATCGAGGAGCCGACCGTTGAAGACACCATTTCAATCCTGCGCGGGATTAAGGAAAAATACGAATTGCACCACGGCGTGCGGATTTCCGATAGCGCCTTGGTGGCGGCCGCCACGCTTAGTCATCGCTACATTACAGACCGGTTTTTACCCGATAAAGCCATTGATTTGATGGATGAGGCCGCGTCACGTCTTCGCATGGAAGTCGACAGCAAGCCGGAAGAGCTGGATGCGCTGGACCGCGAAATCATGCAAAAACAGATCGAGGCAGAGGCGCTGAAAAAAGAGGATGACACTGCCAGCAAGGACCGGTTGCACAGCCTTGAAAAAGAGCTGGGCGAATTGATGGAGCGTTCGGGTGAAATGACGGCCAAATGGCAGGCCGAACGTGACAAGCTGGCGTCTGCGCGCAACATCAAGGAAGATCTGGAAAACGCCCGCGCAGCACTGGAGCTTTCCAAGCGCGAGGGTGATTTGGCCAAGGCCGGCGAGATTTCATATTCGATCATTCCTGCCCTTGAGGCCAAGTTAAAAAAGGCCGAAGAATCCTTGACCGACATGATGGTCGAGGAGGCTGTGCGCCCGGAACAGATTGCGCAGGTTGTCGAGCGCTGGACCGGAATTCCGACATCCAAAATGCTGGAGGGCGAGCGCGACAAATTGCTGAAAATGGAAGACGCAATTGGTCAGCGGGTGATTGGCCAGCTGCCGGCGGTGACGGCGGTGGCCAATTCGGTGCGCCGCGCGCGCGCAGGGTTGAATGACCCCAACAGACCTCTGGGCAGTTTTTTGTTTTTAGGCCCGACCGGCGTTGGCAAGACCGAATTGACCAAGGCGTTGGCCGAATATTTATTTGATGATGAGCACGCGATGGTGCGGGTTGATATGTCGGAATTCATGGAAAAGCATTCGGTTTCCCGTCTGATTGGCGCGCCTCCGGGTTATGTGGGCTATGATGAGGGCGGCGTTTTGACCGAGGCTGTGCGGCGAAAACCTTATCAGGTGATCCTGTTTGACGAGGTTGAAAAAGCGCACCCCGATGTGTTCAACGTGCTGTTGCAAGTGTTGGATGACGGGGTGCTGACCGACGGCCAAGGGCGCACGGTGGATTTCAAGCAGACGCTGATTATCCTGACGTCCAATTTAGGCTCGCAAGCGCTAAGCCAGCTGCCGGAAGATGCGGATACGGACGTGGCCAAGGATCAGGTGATGGAGGCTGTGCGCGGCCATTTTCGGCCCGAATTTTTGAACCGGCTGGATGAAATCGTGATCTTTGACCGTCTGGCGCGCGACGATATGAACGGCATTGTCGATATCCAGCTTGGGCTGCTTGGCAAGCGTTTGGAGGGGCGCAAAATCAGGCTTGATCTGGATGAAGCGGCCCGAAAATGGCTGGGCGATAAGGGCTATGATCCGGTTTATGGCGCAAGGCCGCTAAAGCGCGTGATCCAGCGCGCGTTGCAAGATCCTCTGGCTGAAAAGCTGCTGTCTGGCAAAATTCTGGATGGTGCGGTGATTAAGGTTGGAGCCGCAGATGACGGGCTGTTGATCGGTTAAAATCAGGGGCACCGGGTGATTGTTTTCCCCGATGTCCTAATCGAACGTCCCGGTCACACGCCCCAGCAGCATAAACGCGCGCGCTGTGCGCGTGTCGGCCAACAGGGTGATTTCGTGATCACTGGCGTTTGTTTCAAACTCGACATAAGCCTTGTCAAATTCGCGCAGGAAATGATGCACGGCGTCACGAAAAACCACATCTTGGCGCATGCGCCCCGAACTAAGTGCAAGGCTGGATCGGTCGCGCACGCCGCCCAATTGCGCAATGCTGCGCCCGCGCGCCCCCGAGGCAAATTTACGCCAGATTTCGGGCCGCGCAAGGTCCGGTTTCAGATCGTCCATATAAATGCCTTCTTGACTAAGCAGGGTCAAAACATCTTGGGCGGCCTGAATAAGACGCGCGGCATTGCGATCTTTTAGCGCACGGCGCAGAGCAGAAAAACCTTCGCGGTCATCAGCATTTTCGGGGAAATTCAAGGAACGGATCAAATCGCTGGTCGAAATAGGTGCTGCAATTTCTTCGGCAGTGGTGCCAAGCGCAAGGCTGGTTTGATCACTGTTTTCATCGACCGGGCCGGTGGCCGGCTTGGCCGAATCGAGCCGCCTGCGGCTTGTGCTGAATGTTGCAATCGCCGTTTCGGTCTGTTTTTGGGCGGCGGCGATTTCATCCAGCTTTTTTTCAACCGAGG
>CAYYXZ010000141.1:0-4867 GCA_964475715.1 uncultured Marinosulfonomonas sp.
GCTTGCCAATGTGCAAAACGCGGCTGCCAATAACAGATTGCAGCGTTTGGAAGAGCAGTTTGCATTGCTTGATAACAAGCGTCAGGAAATACAAACACAGCTTGTGCTTGGGCCGGAAGTGGCGCGCGAATTTGTAGCCCTTACGCGTAAATTGCGACAGCTGACCGATCAGTATGATATTATCAACACAAGGCGCGCCGAGGCCGAGATGGATCAGATGCTGGAAGCAAGCCGGCAATCGGCTGGCTTTGAAGTGCTGGAAACCGCCTTGGTTCCGCAGTACCGAATTTCGCCCAACCGCAAGAAAATCACAGTTATGGGCGTTGCGCTCAGCATTGTTATCGGGCTTGGCCTGATGGCATTTCTTGAATTATGGAAGCCGGTTGTCAGGAATTCCTCTCAATTATCGCGTCGGCTTGGGATTGAACCGGTGATAGCCATTCCAACCCTGCAAGCGCCGCGGTACTCGATTTTTCAGCGGATCAGGATGTTTTTGAATAATAGCAAGCCAAAGAAAGTATAAAACCACGTCAGCGGCCCGCGCCAAAACTCAATCATCATGAAATTCTGTGCGGGCCAGCCTGTAGGCTTTGCGCATGACTGTCGGCAGGGTTGCGGGGTCAAAATCGGCCTCGGCAATAAAATGACCCGCCGTAGGTTTTAGATTTCCAACAGCAGAAATACGCAGTGAAAGACGTAAATTAAAATGGGTAAAGCTGTGCCGAACCTCTGCGCCCGGATCCTGCCAATCGGCCAAAACAGGTGGTTTCTCAATCGCCTGATCGCCCCATTCGGCCCCGGGCCAGCCCAGCATTCCACCCAATAATCCTTTATCCGGCCTGCGCTCAAGCAACCACGCGCCATCGCTGCGCCGTGCAATATAGGCAATGCCGTAGCGCGTGGGTTTTGCGGGTTTCGGGGTTTTTCGGGGCAATATCGCCGCTGTTGCATTGGCGCGCGCCAAGCAGGCAAAAGACCACGGGCAGACACCGCAAGACGCCGATTTAGGTTTGCAAATTGTTGCACCCAGATCCATCACGGCCTGAGCGTAATCACCGGCCCGAAAATCCGGGGTTAGGCTGGCTGCGCAAGCCAGCAATTCAGGTTTGGCCAAGGGCAGGGGGGTGTGAATATCATGCAGCCGCGCCATCACGCGCTCGACATTGGCGTCCATCACCGTCTCTGCGCGCCCAAAAGCAATCGTGGCAATTGCGGCGGCCGTGTAGGGGCCAATGCCGGGCAATCTCAGCAGCTCATCACGGCTGTCTGGAAAATTTCCGCCATAATCGGCGACAACCACACGGGCGCATTTTAACAGATTCCGGGCGCGGGCGTAATATCCCAGACCGGCCCATTGCCCCATCACATCGTCGTCTTTGGCCGATGCAAGTGCTGTGATGGTTGGCCAACGTGTTGTAAATGCATGGAAATACTTAACAACAGCGGCAACGGTGGTTTGTTGCAGCATCACTTCGGACATCCAGATGCGGTAAGGGTCGGGCAGATGTCCAGCCTTTGAGAGCGCGGGCGAAACCCGCCAAGGCAAGCGGCGCGCATTGGCGTCATACCACTCAAGCAAGACAGTGCTCAGCTCATAATTACCCCGATAATCACGCAATTATTACCTGCCCCTTTGTGCTATTTTACTGGCACTCGCTGCCAAGGCGTTTAAAGTGGCATCATATTCACAAGGGATCAGATGAAGCAAGCAGGCGGATATAAACGGCGACATTACGGGTTTCAAAGAACCTCGAAATTGTTGCAAAATCGCATTCGTGCGGCCGGCGAAACCCGTGGTTTTGCGGTTAGCCGTTTGCTGACTCATTGGGTTGAAATTGTTGGTGAAGCTACGGCACGAATGGCCCGTCCGGTTGATGTGAAATATGGCCGCGAGGGGTTTGGCGCGACGCTGACTTTGTTAACCACAGGTGCGCAGGCCCCGATGCTGGAAATGCAAAAGGAAACCCTGCGCGAACGCGTTAATGCCTGTTACGGCTACACCGCGATTTCGCGCATTCGCATTACCCAGACAGCGGCCACAGGATTTTCCGAGGGTAAGGCACAGTTTGCGCCCGCTCCAAAGATAGAAAAGGCCCCGCCAAGCCCCGAAATAAAACATGCCGCCCAAAAAGCCGTGGCACCCGTGGCCGATCAGGCTTTGCGCGCGGCCCTCGAGGCTTTGGGCGAAAATATTATATCACGTTCCAGACATTAAAAAGGAAGTCCAGATGAAACGCAGATTATTTATTGGTTCAGGTGCTGCAGTTATTGCTGCAGGTGGTGCGTATTGGTTTACGACAACGAATGCAGGGCCCGGCAATTCAAGCACAGGTTCCGGCTTCGGATCTGCTGTTGCAGAATCGCCGCAAGACACTGTGGAGATTGACACATCAAGCGTTGCTGAAATGTCTATCGGTGACAAAAATGCACCGATTACAGTGATTGAATATGCATCCTTTACCTGCCCGCATTGTGCCGCTTTTCATACCAATGTTTTTCCCTATATCAAAAAGAATTACATCGACACCGGCAAGGTGCATTTTATTGCCCGCGAGGCCTATTTCAGCAGATATGATCTTTGGGCCAGCCTGATGGCGCGTTGCGGTGGCAATATGCGTTATTTCGGCATCGCCGGTGTTTTGATGAAAACCCAGCGCGAATGGTTGGGCGATGGCAACCCGGCTACCGTGATTACAAACTTGCGTAAAATCGGTTTGACGTCGGGTTTAACCAATGACGAGCTGGATGCCTGCTTCCAGGACGAGGCCAAGGTGGAAACGCTTGTGGCTTGGTATCAGGAAAATTTTGCCCGCGATAATATGAATTCAACGCCGTCCTTTCTGATTAACGGCAAAAAATATAGTAATATGGGCTTTGCAAGATTTTCTGAAGTTCTGGATGCAAAACTCGCCGAGTAAAACTACTTTTTGATGGCTGCGAGCGCTTTGTCAAACGCGCTCCAGTCAGCAATTTTCAGACGCACCGGCAGGCTTATAACTTCGCTGCGAAAATCGGCGGGCAGGCGCACGGCGTCTTTTTCGGTGGTCACCATAATTGCATCGCGCAGTTTTGCCTCGATCGAGAGCCGCTTCATCAACGCAGGCGTTAGGGGTTGGTGATCGCTTAGGGCCTCGGCGTGGATCAGTTTAACGCCAAGACCGCGCAGGGTCGCAAAGAATTTTTCAGGGTGGCCAATGCCGGCAAAGGCCAGAACCGGTTGATCTTTCCACTCGATCCCGGTTTGCAACACTTGCAGATTTGCCTGCATGTGCGGCAGCGAAACAGACGGCCCCCAAACATCTTTAAACTGTGATTGCGCCTTGGGAGGTCCGATCGAAAGCAGCATATCGGCGCGCTTCAGCCCGACTGAAACGGGTTCGCGCAAAGGGCCGGATGGCAACACGCGGCCATTGCCAAAACCGGTCGCGGCATTCACCACCACGATTGAAATATCCTTGGCCAGCGCAGGGTTTTGAAAACCGTCATCCATGACAATAATGTCCGCCCCCGCAGCAATTGCCGCCTTGGCCCCTGCGGCCTTGTCCTTGGCAACCCAGGTCGGAACGAACGCGGCCAGCAACAAAGGCTCGTCGCCGGTTTGGGCGGCTGTGTGGGCGGCTTCATCAACCTGCACAGGCCCTTGCAATGATCCGCCAAACCCGCGCGAAACCACATGCGGGCTGTGGCCTGCAGCTTGTAAATACTGAGAAATGGCAATGACGGTCGGGGTTTTTCCGGTGCCGCCTGCGTTGATATTGCCAACGCAAATAACGGGAACAGGCGCGATGTAACGGGGCTGTTTTCGTAAGTTTTTCGCCGTGATTCCAGCGTAAATAGCGGCCAGAGGCGACAGGATGCGCGCGACTGCTCCGGGGCTGTCAGGGGGGGCAAACCAGAAACGTGGTGGTTGCATTACGGGCCTTCCATTTCATCAAGCGCGACTGTTATCATTTCCAGCGCGCGGTCTGCGGCCTCGGCTCCGCTGCTGGAAACCTCCCAACCGGCATGGGCCATTTTGGCGGCTTTGTCCGGGGCCAGAAGATCCTGGATGCCTGTTGCCAGTTCGTGGCCATTTTCAATTTTACGCGCCGCACCTGCTGCGTTTAGCCTGTCATAAGCACTTTGGTGGCGGTCAATATTTGGGCCATATAAAATCGCGCAGCCCAATGCGGCGGCGTTAAATGGGGATTGGCCCAAGGCCGTATTATCCAGTGATTGACCCAAAAAACAAACCGAAGCCAGCCGATACCAAAGCCCCATTTCATCATCGGCATCCGCGATAAGAATTTGGGCGTGCTCGTCGGGGTCCTGGCCTTGCGATCTTTGGCAAACAATCCAGCCCTTCGCCGTCAGGGTGCGGGCAATTTCATCGCCACGCTCGGGCTGTTTGGGGACAAGCACAAGCAGTAAGCGGTGCGACAGGCGGCTGGCGCTGCGATGCGCGGATGTGACGGCTTCTTCTTCGTTTTGGCTAATGCCGGCGGCAAGCCAAAGGGGGCGCGAGGCCAGAATTTGTGCCATTTCATCGCGGTCGCGATCATCGCAATATAAGGTGTTGCCCCCCTCTTGCAAAAGGCCGGTTACAGTCACCGATTGCGCTATGGCACCCTGTTTGACAAGCGCGCGGGCAACTGCATTATTTGCCGCAAGAATATGTTGAAACTGCCCTAGAATATCTGCTGTAATTCCTTTGTTGTAACGCGATCTTCCGTCAATTTCGGCAGGCTTGCTGGCGTTGATCATAAAAAGTTTGATGTTTCGTTTATGGCTGCCAACCGCAAGTGCAGGGCGCAAAACAGAGCCGAACCAAACCGCCATTGAAGGCTGCCAATGCGCTAGAAAATCGTCGACCTGTTGCGGGGTGTCG
>CAYYXZ010000141.1:4885-5567 GCA_964475715.1 uncultured Marinosulfonomonas sp.
TCGGCGGGCACTGTTACTTGCAGGCAGGGTTGTTGGCAACATTCCTGAAGCCGGATGTCTGCGGGCAAATTCTGTAAAGTTGTAATCAGAAATGAAAGCTGGTCATGTTCAGCCGACAGATGCCGGACCAGATCTTTGACAGTCTGGATTTCGGTATCATTGCAAACGTGCAGCCAAAGCAAACGCCCCGTGGGGCGGGCAAGCCGGTTGGGGGTTTCAGCCGGCTTGGCATGTTTTTGCAACCGTGCGCCTGTGCGTTTTGCGCGTGCCAGATAGAATTTCAGGCCAAGGGACATGGGCCCCACCACCGCTTTAGCTGTCCAGCTCTTCGGTGGAAGAGGCCTCGACCTCTTCGTCGCGAAGGCGGTGGATGTGGGCAATGAAATAGCGCATGTGGGCGTTGTCAACGGTGCGGTGGGCCTCGGATTTCCAGGCGTCGTATGCGGCCGCGTAATTTGGAAACATCCCGACGATATGGATGTCATCCACATTTTTGAATGCGTTTTTGGTCGGGTCAATCAATTCTCCGCCAAAGACAAGGTGCAGGCGTTGGGTCATTTTTAGGCTCCGTTTGGTTGGTGGTTGGTTGGGTTGTAGAGCAAGGCCGTAAAAGATTCTATTGGACCTGACCAATTTTTTTGATTGAGGATTGTTTTATTTTTGATTGCTTCGCTCGATTTGT
>CAYYXZ010000142.1:0-5557 GCA_964475715.1 uncultured Marinosulfonomonas sp.
AGGTGTTGTCACGTTAACCACTTCAGTTTGCTCTGCCTGACTTTTCCCAATATGGCTTTTGGATGAACACGTGATCAATCCGCTACAAGCGCCACCGTTTTCCGCCTGAAATGCCGTGGTCAGCGTCTGTTGAAGATCAATACCTGAGCTTTTTCAAAGTAAACCAGTTAACGTGACAACACCGGTGCACCTGTATAAATCTTTACACTACCCGCCCATAAATTTTACCATTTGGCAGGTTCCTGACAGATTACAACCAATCGCGAATAATCGAAATCAGCGGAATATCGGCAGGCGGCATCGGGTAGTCGCGCAGCTGATTTGCCCGCACCCATTTCAAATTCTGGCCCTCTTTTGCAACCGGTGTGCCCTGCCATTTCCGGCAAGCGAATAACGGCATCAATAAATGAAAATCGTCATAGGAATGGCTGGCAAATGCAAGCGGGGCAAGGCAGCTTGACCATGTGTCGATGCCCAATTCTTCTTGCAACTCCCGGATCAAAGCCGCTTCAGGTGTTTCGCCGGACTCGATTTTGCCGCCGGGAAATTCCCACAAACCGGCCATTGATTTGCCTTGCGGGCGCTGGGCCAACAAAACGCGCCCGTCAACATCAATCAGCGCCACCGCTGAAACCAGCAGAATTTTCACGATCGGTAATCCGCATTAATTTCGATATAACCATGGGTTAAATCACAGGTCCAAACCGTAGCCCGCCCTGATCCAATTCCCAAATCAACCGCGATCCGTAGCGCATCACCCTTCATGTGTTTGGCCGCATCTGCCTCGATGTAATCCGGTGAAACCCAGCCGTTTTCAGCCACCAAAACATCCCCGAACCAGATCGAAAGCCGGTCACGGTCAGCCTTGGCACCCGATTTTCCAACGGCCATAACCACACGGCCCCAATTGGGATCTTCGCCCGCAATCGCGGTTTTAACCAGCGGAGAATTGGCGATTGCCATGCCCACCTTATGCGCATCGGCGTCGGTGTCGGCACCGCTGACTTGAACCTCGACAAACTTGGTTGCCCCTTCGCCGTCTTTTACCACCTGATGCGCCAGATCGCGCATCACATCATGCAGCGCGTCATAAAACGGCCCGCCAGTGCTGATAATTTCGGGCGCACCCGATTTGCCGGTCGCGGCCAAAATCAGACTGTCCGAGGTTGAAGTATCGCTATCCACGGTAATGCAATTAAAAGTTTTATCGGTCAGATCGGCCAGCATTTTTTGCAATAACGGCTGGGCAATTTTGGCATCGGTGAAAATATAAACCAGCATTGTCGCCATATCTGGCGCGATCATGCCAGAGCCTTTGGCGATGCCGGCAATCCTGATTTGTCCGCCATCGCCATCAATCACCGCACCGGCACCTTTGGCAAAGGTATCAGTTGTCATGATCGCAGCGGCCGCATCAGAAATGCGGGTCGGGCAAAGGCCATCTTTCAAAGCGCTGATTTTTGCGGTGATTTTCTTGAAGGCCAAAGGCTCGCCGATTACGCCGGTGGACGCTGAAAAAACCCGGCTCTGTGCAACGCCCAGCGCTTGGGCCACAGCACCGGTGACAGCCTGCACGGCTTCAATTCCGCCCTTGCCGGTAAACGCATTGGCATTGCCCGAATTGACAATAATCGCGGCCCCGCCAGTGCTGTCTGTATTATCGACGGCCAGCTTAGCCTGACAATCCAGCACAGGCGCGGCGCGGGTGGCGGATTTGGTGAAAACCCCCGCAACACTTGTGCCGCCGCAAAGCAACGCCAGCATGACATCATCACGGCCTTGATAGCGCACGCCGGCCTCTATCGTGGCAAACGCGGTGCCATCAATCACGGGCAAATCAGGAAATCCGCCCTTTGGGGCCAAGGGTGAAACAACAACCATGCACGCCGCCTAGTTGTCGATCAAGCCGAGGTTGCTCAGAATAGAAACCGGAATGCTGCCTTCTTCGGCACGGGTGATTTCAGCGCTGTCGGTAAGGCCCGTAATTACATTTTTAACTGCATTTTGCTGAACTTCTGCCTCCAGCTCATGCCGGATAGATTCAAGGCTGGGGGCTTCTTGCAGGCGGGTTTCGTTCAGAATCAAAACATGCCAGCCAAACTGGGTTTTGATCGGCTCAGACAGCTCGCCTGCCTTTAGCGCCACAACCGCATCTTCAAATGGTTTCACCATCATGCCGGGGCCAAACCAGCCCAATGAGCCGCCACTGGGACCGGATGGACCGGTAGATTTTTCCTTGGCCAGCGCGGCAAAATCGGCACCTTCATCCAGCATTTTGCGAATTTCTTTGGCCTCGTCTTCGGTTTCAACCAAAATATGCGCGGCGTTAAATTCTGTCACAGAATTAGTATCAGCAAAACGGGCCTCGTAGGCGGCTTGCAAGGCCTCATCGGTTATCGCACCGGCGATTTCAAGATCAAGCACCACCGCCGCACGCAAGGCACGCAATTCGTTTTCAACCGTCATCGTGATGCGCTTTGACTGCTCACCCTGCATGGCTTGGGAAAGCACAGTTTGCTGGATCAACTGCTCGACAATGCCGTCAAACAGCACGTCATCGGGCATGGTTTGAAATTGTTCGGGCAGGGTGCCTTTGGTCGCGATAATGTGGCCAACCGTGATATCCACACCGTTTACCGTGACCACAACCGTCTCTGCGCTTGTTTCGCCAGACACGGCCGGAAAGGCCATACCAGCCGCTAAAATTGCACCAAGCAGAAAATTATTGCGTTTCAACATCTATTTGTCCTTAGAATAGGTCACACGGGGCCCGCGCAACATTGACACTTCCAAGCCAGCTGCTTACATCGCCAAAAGGGTCTTGGTGACAGCCTGCACTTGCTATTCGCTTCTATCTAGGGCGGACGTAGCATCAGAGCAAGCGATAGTCACGCAAGATTGATTTTGGAAAAAACCACTTATAGCGGAGAGAACATGTTAGGCATCGGACAAATGGCCAAGAAAGTCTTTGGCACCCCGAATGATCGCAAGGTCAAGACAACCCATCCGCTGGTGGCCAAAATCAATGCGCTCGAGCCAGAGTTCCAGAAGCTTTCGGATGACGAGATCAAGCAAAAAACCAAAGATCTGGCAGCGCGCGCCTTGCAGGGCGAGAATCTGGATGATCTGATGTTTGAGGCATTCGCCAATGTGCGTGAAGCCGCGCATCGCTCTTTGGGTTTGCGCGCCTTTGATACCCAGCTGATGGGCGGAATTTTTCTGCATCAGGGCAATATTGCCGAAATGAAAACCGGCGAGGGCAAAACCCTTGTTGCCACTTTTGCCGCCTATCTGAATGCGCTTACGGGCAAGGGTGTGCATATTGTGACGGTGAACGATTATCTGGCCAAACGCGATTCCGAATGGATGGGCAAGGTTTACACAGCCCTTGGCATGACCACCGGCGTGGTTTACCCCAACATGCCCGAGGATGAAAAAATAGCCGCCTACGCATCCGACATCACCTATGCCACCAATAACGAGCTGGGCTTTGATTACCTGCGCGACAACATGAAATCCGAACTCTCGCAAATGGCCCAGCGCGACCACCATTTTGCGATTGTCGACGAAGTTGATTCCATCCTGATCGACGAGGCCCGCACACCGCTGATTATTTCCGGCCCCGCCGAGGATCGCTCGGAATTATACGTCACGGTTGATAAACTGATCCCCAGCTTGGCCGACGAGCATTTTGAGCTGGATGAGAAAACCCGCAACGTGCATTACACCGAAGAAGGCCATGAGGTCATCGAGAAAACGCTGCTTGATGCCGGTATTTTATCCGAAGGCCAGACGCTGTATGATCCTGAAAGCACTTCGATTGTGCATCACGTCAATCAGGGCTTAAAAGCGCATAAGCTGTTTATCAAAGACAAAGATTACATCGTGCGTGATGGCGAAATTATGTTGATCGACGAATTTACCGGCCGGATGATGGCCGGACGGCGTCTGTCTGATGGGCTGCATCAGGCGATCGAGGCCAAAGAGGGCTGCGACATAAAACCTGAAAATACCACGTTGGCATCGGTAACATTTCAAAACTATTTCCGGCTTTATGACAAGCTGTCGGGCATGACCGGAACGGCCGCAACCGAGGCCGAGGAATTTGCCGAAATCTACGGTTTGGGCGTGATCGAAGTGCCGACAAACCGCCCGATCGTGCGCAAAGACGATGACGATCAGGTTTTTCGCACGACGCGTGAAAAATTTGAAGGCGTGGTCAAATCGATCGAGGAATCCCACGCAACCGGACAGCCAATGCTGGTCGGAACCACTTCGATTGAAAAATCCGAGTCCCTGTCGGAGATGCTGAAAAAAGCTGGGGTCAAACATAATGTGCTGAATGCCCGTCACCACGAGCAAGAGGCCAAAATCATTGCCGATGCCGGTAAATTCGGTGCTGTAACCATCGCCACAAACATGGCCGGTCGCGGCACTGATATTCAGCTGGGCGGCAATGTCGATATGATTATCATCGAGGCGCTCGAGGCCGATCCGGATGCAAACCCCGAGGAGTTGCGCGCTAAAATTCAAACCGAACACGCCGAGGAAAAAGCCAAAGTGATCGCGGCAGGTGGTTTGTTCGTTCTGGCCACCGAGCGCCACGAAAGCCGCCGGATTGATAACCAGCTGCGCGGCCGTTCAGGGCGTCAAGGTGATCCGGGAGCCTCATCGTTCTTTTTGTCGCTAGAAGATGATCTGATGCGGATTTTTGGCTCGGCGCGGCTGGATTCGGTTTTGTCAAAACTGGGCATGAAAGAAGGCGAGGCCATTGTTCATCCGTGGGTAAATAAATCGCTGGAAAAGGCCCAAGCCAAGGTCGAGGGGCGCAATTTTGACATCCGCAAACAGCTGTTGAAATTTGACGATGTGATGAATGACCAGCGCAAGGTAATTTTTTTACAGCGCCGCGAAATTATGGAAGATGATGACCTGTCGGAAATCGTGCAAGACATGCGCCATCAGTTGGCCGAAGATCTGGTCACCGCCCATATTCCGCCCAAAACCTATGCGGATCAATGGGACCCCGAGGGGCTTTATGCCGCCGCAATCGAGCAAATGGGTATAGATGTTCCTGTGATTGCATGGGCCAAAGAAGAGGGCGTAGATGACGAAATCATTATCGAACGTCTGTGTGATGAATCCGATAAAATGATGGCCCAAAAGGCTGTGCAATTTGGCCCCGAAACCATGCGCAGCATTGAAAAACAGGTTTTGTTGCAAACCATTGATGCAAAATGGCGCGAACATCTTTTGACGCTTGACCATTTGCGCTCGGTGGTCAGTTTTCGGGGTTATGCCCAGCGCGATCCGTTGAACGAGTATAAAAACGAATCCTTCCAGATGTTTGAAACCCTGCTGAATTCGCTGCGCGAGGAAGTGACCCAGAAATTGTCGCAGATCCGCCCGTTGTCTGAAGAAGAACAAGAAGCAATGGTGCAACAGGTTTTGGCCCAACAAGCCGGGCTGCAGGCACCCGCTGGAAATTTGGCAAAATTTGACGAGAGCGATCCCGCAACCTGGGGCAATCCGGGGCGCAATGAAACATGCCCTTGCG
>CAYYXZ010000143.1:0-5547 GCA_964475715.1 uncultured Marinosulfonomonas sp.
CCCGATATGGACGAGCTATTGGCGCGTCTTGGTAGTGCCGAAATAAACGCGCGGGCAATGATTGAGACATTATACCCCGAACTGATCACCAGCCCGGGTGATGAAATCGCCCCGTCACATGCTATCGTCGGGCTTGGGAAGGATCAGGAATTTGAACGCGCGGCTTGCTGTCAACCCACCCCCGGCGAGCGTATTGTTGGGATCAGTTATCGGGGTAAAGGTGTTATTGTGCATGCAATTGATTGCTTGGTTTTATCCGATTTCGAGGATCAAACCCATCGCTGGGTTGATTTGCAATGGCACAGCGGTAAACATTCGGCGGTAAATACCGTTACATTCAGGATTACCATCAGTAATGATGCCGGTGTGCTGGGGCGTATTTGCACATTAATCGGTGAACATAATGCAAATATTGCCGATTTAAAATTTCTTGATAGAAAACCTGATTTTTACCGATTACTGGTAGAAGTCGACTTAAGGGACGTAGAGCATCTGCATAATGTGATGATGGCGCTTGAGGCAGACACAGATGTTGCTGTGATAGAGCGGCATCGCGATCCTGCTCGCAAGCCGTAAATATGTGCGTAAATATAGATAGGGACGAATAGTTTGGTTTTTAAACGGCGCGATAAAAGGCCATTTTTGCGTAGGTTGCGGGAATTGGTTTATCCCAAAGGCGGTTGGGGTCGGGCTGCGTATTATGTTTGGTATCGATTGCGCAGATTGCCTGATCCGCCACACAGAATTGCCCGCGGTATTTTTGCGGGGGTATTGGTTAGCTTTACGCCTCTGTTTGGTTTTCATTTCGTTGTTTCTGCGGCGATTGCCCTTTCGATTCGCGGAAATCCGATTGCTGCTATTATGGCCACTTTTTTTGGTAACCCTATAACGTTCCCATTCATTGCCATGGGCGGTATGCAGTTGGGCCATTGGGTATTGGGCACCATATATGACGAAGGCGTCAAGCATTCCCTGATGTACAGCTTTTCTGGGGCATGGCATGATTTAAAGCATAATTTCATGGCTATGTTTAATCAGGAAACGGCTGATTGGGGCGGGCTTAGCATCTTTTTTAACGAAATCTTTTTGCCCTATCTGGTCGGTGGTTTGATATTGGGGCCAATTGCCGCTGTTATATGTTTTTATTTAAGCTTACCGGTTATCACGGCCTATAAAAACCGCCGCAAGGGCCGGTTGAAAGATAAATTGCTTGAAATACGCGCCAAAAAAGCCGCAAAGAAGGCCGAGGACGCCGATAAAACCGATTAGGCTAAAGGTTTAAAAAGGGAATTTGTGATGGACATCAAACCATTGGGCAAGCTTCGGCTTGGAGTTAATATTGACCACGTTGCAACTGTGCGAAATGCGCGTGGCGGAACATATCCCGACCCTTTGCGCGCTGCAAAATTGGCCGAAGATGCCGGGGCCGATGGCATTACGGCGCATCTTCGCGAGGACCGGCGCCATATTTCGGATGCCGATATTGACGGGCTGATGGAAATTTTGTCGGTGCCGTTGAATTTTGAAATGGCCGCAACGGATGAAATGCAGGCCATCGCATTGCGCCATAAACCCCACGCCGTTTGCATTGTGCCGGAAAAGCGCGAGGAGCTAACCACCGAAGGCGGGCTGGAAGTTGCGCGTGAAGAAAACCGTCTGGCCCATTTCATCGCGCCAATTCGTGCGGCGGGGTGCCGTGTTTCGCTATTTGTCGCAACCGATATGCGACAGATTGATGCGGCCGCAAGGATTGGCGCCGATATCGTTGAGCTGCACGCGGGGTCATATTGTGATTCTTATTCTGCGGGTAATTTTGACAAAGCCAATATCGAGCTGAAAAAGCTGTGTGAAATGTCTGCCTATGCGCACTCACTGGGGCTTGAGGTTCATGCGGGGCACGGCATAACTTATGATACGGTAAAGCCAATTGCCGAATTTCCGGAAATTCTAGAGCTGAATATCGGTCATTTCCTGATTGGCGAGGCGATTTTTATGGGGTTGAAACCCGCCATTCATAAGATGCGCGATCTAATGCAGGCGGCGCGGCCAAAAACTTGACTCTGGCGGCGCGCTCCCGCATGTAGCCCTAACGTTAAACCGAGCAGGAATATTCAGTATCATGGCGAAAAATGCAGAGAAACCAGAAGGCATCTGGGAATTATTCAAAACAGTATTCTGGGCACTGATCATTGCGGCGCTTTTCCGCACCCTGTTTTTCCAACCCTTCTGGATTCCGTCAGGCTCGATGAAAGACAATTTGCTGATCGGGGATTTCCTGTTTGTGAATAAAATGGTGTATGGATATTCTAAACATTCCTGCCCGTTTTCCGCCTGCCCGATTTCGGGACGGATTTTTGGCTCCGAGCCTGATCGTGGTGATGTTGTGGTGTTTCGCCATCCGGTAAATGGTAGCGATTTTATCAAACGTCTGATTGGTTTGCCCGGCGAAAAGATACAAATGAAAGACGGCGTGCTGCATATCAATGGCGATGCGGTAAAGCTGGAAGTTGTCAGCGCGTTTGAAGAAATTCATGAAAGACAAGGATCTGCGGGCAGTTTTCCGCGCTGTGAAAATACCTCTGGTGTGGGAGGAATCTGCAAGAAAGGCCGGATGATCGAAACCTTGCCCAATGGCACCTCGCACAGCATTTTAAACATTGCCGATCAGGCCAAAGATAACACCGGAATTTTCATTGTCCCCGAGGGCCATTATTTCTTTATGGGTGATAATCGCGATAATTCCACCGACAGCCGGTTTTCACAAAACGCGGGCGGTGTTGGGTATGTTCCGTTTGAAAATATTATCGGGCGCGCGGACCGGATCATGTTTTCGTCGGCCGGCAATTCGCTGTTTTATTTCTGGACTTGGCGATCTGACCGGTTTTTCAAGGCGGTTCATTGAAACTTTCTACGGAATTAAAAACCTTTGCCAGCCGCATTGGTTACACGTTCAAGCGGCCCGAGCTTTTGCATCGGGCCGTTACCCATTCGTCCATGTCATCGCCTACCCGTGATGATAATCAGCGGATGGAGTTTTTGGGGGACCGTGTGTTGGGTTTGGTTATGGCCGAGGCTCTGTTCATGGCCGACAAGAACGCAACCGAGGGCCAGATGGCGCCACGATTTAATGCATTGGTGCGCAAAGAAGCCTGCGCTGATGTTGCGCGCGAATTTGATTTGGGGGCTGTCTTAAAGCTGGGGCGCTCCGAGATGTTATCCGGTGGGCGGCGCAAAGAAGCGTTGCTGGCCGATGCAATGGAGGCTGTGATTGCGGCCGTTTATCTGGATGGCGGGTTTGAAGCGGCCCAAGCGTTTGTCGTCCGTTTGTGGGGCGTGCGGATAACGCAGGTAGACACAGATGCCCGCGATGCCAAAACGGCCTTGCAGGAATGGGCGCAGGCACGCAAATATCCGCCGCCTGCTTATGTTGAAACAGCCCGCAGCGGGCCGGATCATGCGCCGGTTTTTACGATAGAGGCACAGCTGGAAAACGGTGAAACCCAATCCGCCAGTGCAAATTCAAAACGTCAGGCCGAACAGGCCGCGGCCAAATTGCTACTGGTCCGATTGGAGAAAATAAAATGACAAAAACACGCGCCGGTTTTGTGGCCCTGATAGGCGAGCCGAATGCAGGTAAATCTACCCTTCTAAACCGGATGGTCGGGGCCAAGATTTCGATCGTTACCCACAAGGTTCAAACCACGCGCGCGCGCATTCGCGGTGTGGCAATCGAGGGTGACGCGCAGTTGGTATTTGTTGACACCCCCGGCATTTTTGCGCCGCGCCGACGTTTGGACCGCGCCATGGTTGCTGCGGCCTGGAGTGGTGCGGCCGATGCGGATTTGGTGGTTTTGCTGGTTGAAGCCCACCGCGGAATAACGGCCGGAGTAAAGGTAATTATCGAGGCGCTAGGTGCGCGTGCAGGCGGGCGTCCGGTGGCTTTGGCGATAAATAAAATTGACAAAGTTAAAGCGGATAATTTGCTGGCTTTGTCGCGTGAATTGAATGGGTTATACGATTTTAACGAAACCTTTATGATCTCGGCTGAAAAAGGTCATGGCGTTAATCATTTGCGCGAATGGTTGGCCGGGCAAGTTCCCGCAGGGCCGTGGCTTTACCCGGAAGATCAGATTGCGGATTTGCCTTTGCGGATGATTGCCGCCGAAATGACCCGCGAAAAACTAACCTTGCGATTGCATCAAGAGCTGCCTTACCAGCTGACTGTTGAAACCGAATCATGGGAAGACCGCAAAGATGGCTCGGTTAAAATTGATCAACTCATTTATGTTATGCGCGATGGGCATAAAGGGATTTTACTGGGTCATAAAGGCGAAACCATCAAGGCCGTTGGCAAGGCATCGCGTGAGGAATTGGAAGAATTTCTTGACCGGAAAGTGCATCTGTTTTTGCAAGTAAAAGTGCGGCCCAACTGGTTAAATGAAGCCGAGCGTTATTCCGAAATGGGATTGAATTTTAAGGACGGCAATAAGTGATCCGGTTGACTGCAGAATTCTGGGTTCAGGCCTATCTGAAGCGGCTTAATTTGGCAAATATCCCCGCCTTTATTACCCAAAAAGGCGATTTGACGGCAGGGTCAATTTTAATCAAATTAAATACACTTGATGGGGACGCAGGATTATTTGAGCGCTCTTTTGATCTGGAAACTGCAAAACGCGCGTGGGTTAATGTGTTAACCGGGTCTGAAACCGAAATAGATTTATCGGTTGAAAAGCAAAAATCGTTTGATCCCGATCTGTGGGTAATTGAAATAGAAGATAAGCAGGGGCATCATTTATTGGACGATCCGGGGTTGCAATAACAGGTAGAATTTATGGAATGGCGCGATAAAGGTGTTTTGTTAAAAGTGCAAAAGCACGGGGAAACATCGTCTATTATCGAAGTTTTTACAGCCGAGCATGGCCGTCATGCCGGTGTAGTGCGCGGTGGTGCTGGCCGCAAAATGGGTCCGATTTTGCAACCCGGGGCGCAGCTTGATTTAATCTGGCGGGCGCGGCTTGAAGACCATTTGGGCAGTTATACGGTTGAGCCAATTCGCAGTCGTGCTGCAAGTTTAATGAGCGACCGGCTTACTTTGGCGGCCTTGAATTCAGTTTGTGCCTTGTTGGCTTTTGCCTTGCCAGAACGTGAAAAGCACGCAGCATTGTATCACCGCAGCACTACTTTGTTTGATTTAATCGGCAACAGCGAAGGCTGGCCTTTGGCGTATCTGCGGTGGGAGCTGTCATTGCTTGAGGATCTGGGTTTTGGTTTGGATTTGCGAAGCTGTGCCGTGAACCAAAGCCGTGATGATCTGGCCTATGTTTCGCCAAAATCTGGTCGTGCGGTTAGTGTTGATGGCGCAGGTGAGTGGGCGGATAGATTATTACCTCTGCCTCTGTGCCTGTTAGGGCAGGGGCCAGCGCCAGATAATGAAATTAACGATGGCTTGCGTTTGACCGGTTATTTTTTAACACATTGGATGGCCCATTCTTTAGGAAATAAACCCTTGCCCGCCGCACGGCAGCGGTTTGTTGATGCGTATTTACG
>CAYYXZ010000144.1:0-5536 GCA_964475715.1 uncultured Marinosulfonomonas sp.
ACGAGCCGCCAAGCAGGCCGATGCGTTGGCCGGTGGTTGTGTGTGGCGTTCCAGTCTGCATCATATTTTGCGTGCTTTCCTATCGGGATGATTATCAAAAAGGATGCGCTTTTGCAAATTCAGCTTGCACCTCCTGACCTGCCCCCCGAGGCTGCCTCGCTCATAACGAGAGTTTGCGGGTTTGGATTTCATATTCCTTGGTTTCAGTTTTAGCAAGCGGGTCGTGCGCGGAGTTCCAAAATTGTTCAAGTGCCTGACGTGCTTGAGCGGGTGTTTGGTTTCCAAGTGATGAGTGTGCTCTGACGTGGTTGTAATTATATCGCCATAGCGCCAACTTGCGGCGGGCATCATCCAAGCTCAATCTGAAATTGGGAGGGTTTTATGTCTGAAACATTTTGGTTATCCGAAGAACAATTCAACAAAATCAAGCCACTACTGCCGAATAATCCGCCTGTGTGCCAAGGTCAGATGACCGAAAAACCCTCTCGTGCATTGCTGCGCAATACCCTGTCGGTCAATGGGTGGAACGTTGTTTTAACCGCATTAAAGACTGGCGCTTATTGTCTTTACGAACCTTCCGTTGCCCTGAAACTTTCCTCATAACCGTGCATCTCGTCGCAATTGTTATTTGGTACTTATGAGGCTACGTTCTACGGCCATTGAGATTTTTGCGATTTTTTGCTAATGGTTAATTGCATTTTGCCAGTAAGGAAAAACCGATGACCAACCAGCAACTGATTGCCCGCATTGCCCAAATCAAGCTATCGCATCCCGATAACCTGATGGCGCGCCATTTTGATTCCGGCTATTTTTCATCGCTGAGTGGCGACATGCAAAAACGCCTGATCCGGATTATTAAAACCGGCACTGTGAATGAAAATTCCAGCATGGGTGCCTATGCGATGGACCCCGATGATTACGACCAATTCGCGCCGATGCTTGATAAAATGATCCGTGATTTTCATGGCATTGGGCCGGATGTCGAAATTTCCCAGCCCCATGATTGGAACACCGGTGCCAGCGTTTGTGATCTGGGGGCGATTGATGCCAAACTGAAGGATGTTTCCATGCGGGTGCGGGTGGCGCGAAATCTGGCCAGTTTTCCACTGCCCGGTGCGATGAACAAAGAGCAGCGGGTGGGGTTTGAAAACCTTGCGGCGGCGGCTTTTGCCAAACTGGCGCAGAACCCTGATTTTGGCGGCAAGTATTTGTCGATCACACCCGGATCACCCCATGAAATTGACGCGGCCCAATATGATGCACGGGTCGCGGCCCACCAGATGTTCAAGGACATGAGCGGGGATAAATATCTGAATGTTGCCGGCATCAGCAACGACTGGCCACATGGCCGCGGCATGTATGTTTCAGAGGCCGAGGATTTTCTGGTTTGGGTTGGCGAAGAAGACCATCTGCGCATCATGTCCATGCGCACCGGCGGCGATTTGGGCGCGCTGTTTGCCCGGCTTCACAGTGGTCTGACAATTTTGCAAACGCTGCTGCCGGATTTTGCCATGTCTGCTAAATACGGCGCGATTGCCAGTTGTCCGACGAAT
Source organism: uncultured Marinosulfonomonas sp. (assembly GCA_964475715.1). GTDB lineage: Bacteria > Pseudomonadota > Alphaproteobacteria > Rhodobacterales > Rhodobacteraceae > Profundibacter. Next base: position 1,554 of record CAYYXZ010000144.1, read on the forward strand.
TTGGGGGCTGGAATGCGCGCGAGTTTGCATCTGAAATTGCCGCGCCTGACCAAAGGTGGCAGCGATCTGGACAGGGTCACGGCCGAGGCTAAAAAGCTGGGTCTGGCGGTGCGCGGGGCAGGGGGCGAACATTCGGCGGCCGGCTCGGACGGGTTGGTTGATATTTCGCCATCGGCCCGTTTGGGGGTTTCGGAAATGGTGATTATGCGGCGTTTGTATGACGGGGTTGAAGCACTTTGGGCGCTGGAAATGGCCGCCTGATTGTAACGCAAGGGCGCTGTGGATGCGCGCTAATTTGCGCGGAGCAGGACCCTAGGCGACTTGATGGCTGAGCAAATGAAACGGCAAGCTGATATTGCGGTACAAATAACTGAAAAGGCCAAGATCAGGGCTGCGATATTAAGATTGAGACCGGTAAACCCATGCGAAACGTGCTGCGCTTCTTGCTGGAAACCTTGGCTTTTCAAAGGGTCGCAGAACTGCGAATATATCAAAAAAATGGAAGCATCTTTCCCTTATTGGTATTCTTGACGTCAAAAAATAAAAGAGGATGAAGGTGGCCGTGAACCGGTCGATGATTTGGCGGATACTTGTGTTGAAAGCTTCGTGGATTACTGGGCAAAAAATCTGCCGGCCTATGATGCTTTGATCAAAGAAATGCACGCAGATAAATAAGCCTTCACATCGCCCCCGACACCGTTTATACGCGCGACTTCACAGCGGGCTTACACCCTTGGAGGATCCCGCGCTAACCTAGGAGAATTACTATGGCTGGAAAAATTCCAGATCTACACGCCGACGTGCGTGAGGGGACAGGCAAGGGGGCCGCCCGCCAAGCTCGTCGCGCAGGCCTTGTGCCTGGTGTTGTTTATGGCGGCAATCTTGATCCGCTGCCCATCACCATCCCTTATAACAAGCTGTTTCACATGCTCAAAGCCGGTGGTTTTCGCGCCACCCTGTTTAACCTGAAGGTTGAAGGCCATGACGATGTGCGCGTTGTTTGTCGCGATGTTCAGCGTGATGTTGTCAAAGATTTGCCAACCCACCTTGATCTGCTGCGCCTGAAACGCGACAGCCGTATCGACATGCAAATCCAGGTTCAGTTCATCAACGAAGAAGAATGCGTTGGACTGGCCAAAGGTGGCGTTCTGACTATCGTGCGCCCAGAGGTCGAGCTGAATGTGTTGGCCGGCGACATCCCTGATCACATCACGGTTGATCTGGCCGGTCTGGATGTGGGCGACACGATCACCATTTCCAGCGTTACCCTGCCCGAAGGCGTGACACCGACAATCACGGATCGTGATTTCGTGATTGCCAACGTGCAAGCGCCGACTGTTGCTGTTGAAGCCGATGATGCAGACGCAGCTGCTGGCGAAGCCGCTGAAGGTGACGAGACCGCATCCGAGGATGGTGGCGAGGAATAATCCTTACCGCTAATTTCGCGATAAAATAATAGCGCGGGGCCGGTTGGTCCCGTGTTTGCGTTTCTGGGGGTTACATCTTAGGGTTAGGCGAAATTAAGTTAAAGGAAGTTGCAGATGCGCCTGTTTGTTGGCCTTGGAAACCCCGGCGCAAAATATGCGCATAATCGTCACAACGTTGGGTTTATGGCGCTAGAGCAAATCGTATCCGATCATGGCTTCGGCCCGTGGCGCGGCAAGTTTTATGGTGCGGTTAGCGAGGGCCGTTTGGGCGACGAGAAGCTGGTGTTGTTAAAGCCTGAAACATTCATGAACCTGTCGGGGCAATCGGTGCGCGCGGCCATGGAATTTTACAAACTTTCGCCGGCTGATATTATGGTTTTTCATGACGAGCTGGATCTGGCCCCGCGAAAAATTCGCGTTAAAAAGGGGGGCGGCCACGCCGGTCACAACGGTTTGCGCTCGATCCATCAGCATATCGGGGCCGAATATGGCCGCGTGCGTATCGGCATTGGCCATCCGGGCCACAAGGATCGGGTTTCGGGTTATGTGCTGCATGATTTTGCCAAGGCCGATGCGCCGTGGCTGGATGATTTGCTGCGTGGAATTGGCGATGGCGCGCCGTATTTGGCCGATGGCGACAGCGCAAAATTTCTGAATGCAATCGGTTTGCGGATGGGACCACCAGCTGCCACCAAAAAAACCGCAAAACCCCAGATCAAGAAAGACAGCGCTGTTGAGCAAAAACCTGACGCGCGCTCGACCATGCAAAAACTGATGGATAAGTTCAAGTAAATTTAGCAAGAAAGTGCCTATTTTATTTGATGCAAACAGCATGAAAGAACACAGCAATGGAAAATTCGAAAACCGACAGCATAATTGGCGAAATAGACGCGGCAAAACATAGTTGGGCACAGAGCGAAATTTCTGAACGCATTGCGATTTTGCGTGATGTTAAGGATTGTTTGTTGTCGGTGTCTGACGCGTGGGTCAAAAAGGCGGCACAGCAAAAAAAGATACCGGCCGGATCACCGCTAAAGGGCGAAGAATGGTTTTCAGGTCCCTACGCCCTGATGACCTATTGCAACGCCATGATCACAACTTTGTCGGGGATGCAGGGCAAGGCGTTTTTAAAATCGATCCCCGTGCGGGAACTTGCCAGCGGCCAGATTGCGGCGCGGGTGGTGCCCCATTCGATCTGGGATCATTTGCTGCTTTCGGGGGTTCGGGCGGATGTCTGGATGCAAAAAGACGTTAATATGGACAATTTGGCCGATGCCACGGCCACGGCCTATGACACGCCCGCCGCGCTGCGCCAAGGCAAGGTGGCGTTGGTGCTGGGGGCCGGGAATATTGCCGCGATTGCGCCGCTGGATTGTCTGCATAAACTGTTTGGCGAACATCAGGTTGTTATTTTAAAGATGAATCCGGTGAATGAATATCTGGCCGAGTTCCTTCAGATTGCCTTAAAACCGTTAATTGAACGCGACGCGCTGCGAATTGTTAAGGGCGATGCCGATCTTGGAAAATACCTTTGCAACCATCCCAAAATTGCTGAAATCCACATCACGGGGGCGGGGGCTTCGCATGATGCCATCGTTTGGGGGCCGGGGGCGGAGGGGGTGAAAAACAAACAGGCCGGCACGCCGATCAACAGGCGCCGCATCACCTCTGAATTGGGTAATATTGGCCCGACGATTGTGGTTCCAGGGCCGTGGAGCAAGGCCGATTTACGCTTTCAGGCCGAACATATTGCCACCCAAAAGCTGCATAATTCGGGTTTTAACTGCATTGCCTGCCAGATGCTGATTTTGCCTGGCCTGTGGGATAAAACCGGGGCTTTGATGGCCAATCTTGAAGCGGTTATGGCCACGCTTGCCCCGCGCGAAATATATTACCCCGGCGCGGCCGATCGTATGGCCGAATTTGCCAGCCACAGTGACAATTCGCAAAGTTTCAAGCGCGGCGATGCCCCTGCCTGCGTGGTGGTGCCTTACCAAAAAGGTGACGACGAATGGTTCACCAAAACCGAGGTTTTTGCACCCGCGATGAGCACGCATAAGATTTCAGAAAACGACCCCGCCGCGTATCTGCAAGCCGCAATCAAGTTTGCCAATCAAGAATTGCACGGCAGTTTGGGGGCAAATATTATCATCCATCCCAAAACAATTCAGCAAATAGGCAAAAAGAAATTCGAGACGCTGATCGCCGATCTGCATTACGGCTGTATCGGGGTGAATGCGTGGTCTGGGCTTGGATTTTTGCTAAATCAGGCGCCGTGGGGCGCATTTCCGGGTCATACGTTGGACGATGTGCAAAGCGGCATTGGATTTGTGCATAACACATTCATGTTTGACAAGGCCGAGCGCACTGTGATCACCGCCCCGTTCCGGCCATTTCCACGCAATTTGTTAAGCGGTGAATTTAGCATGTTGCCGCGCCCGCCGTGGTTTGTAACCAATAAAAAACAACATAAACTCGGTAAGTTACTGACCGAACTTCAACATAAACCCAAATGGAGAACCTTGCCGCGGATCATGCTGTTTGCGCTGCGGGGCT
>CAYYXZ010000145.1:0-5501 GCA_964475715.1 uncultured Marinosulfonomonas sp.
TGCGACAGCGGCCGTGCCTCGCGGGTTTTCAGGGCAGTTTTACCATGTGGTCCCGTCATGCGGGCGTCGTTCAGCCCACCGATGAAACGCTCGCCAATGTAGGGCTGGCTGATGATGCCGAAAAATGGCCCGCTCAAATCACGCACCGAAATCAGCACCCCCCAAGTCGGGATGCCGCTGATATAGGCGCGGGTGCCATCAATCGGATCCAGCACCCAAGTCAGCCCGCTTGTGCCTTCTTTATAACCGAATTCTTCGCCTAAAATTGCATCATCGGGGCGCATTTTGGCCAAGAGTTTACGCATAGCCTGCTCGCAGGCGCGGTCCGCCACAGTGACCGGATCGAAATTTTCAGCTTCTTTATTGTCAGCCTGCAGGTCCAGGCAACGAAAATGGCGCAAGGTTTCCACCTGCGCCACATCCGCCAAAGCAAACGCTGTCTGCTTCAGGCTTTCTTGTTCTGTTTTACTTAACTTCACCATGCGCTCTGACCTTTGCAATATCACAAAACGGTAATATGCGTTTTATGGCAGGCGTCAAGATATCAGGCCGATTTAGGCCGCATCACTAAGCACACGCGCCAAATCAAACAGGCGGCGGCGTTGATTTTCAGGCATTGAATAATACGAGCGCACCAATTCCAGCGCCTCTTTGTCGGCCATAATATCCATAGGAATAGCGCTTTCGGCGGTTTCTTTATCGCTAATATCACCCAGACCATCAAAGAAAAAACTGACCGGAACGCCAAGTGCATCTGAAATATCCCACAAACGCGAGGCGCTAACCCGGTTCATACCCGTTTCATATTTTTGAATTTGTTGAAACTTTATCCCGACCTTTTCGGCCAATTGTTGTTGCGTCATTCCAACCAGCCAACGGCGGTGACGGACACGCTTTCCTACATGGATATCTACAGGGTGTTTCATTTTTTCTCCACTCATTTTTACATACCTTAAGTTGCGCGTTCAAGTCGCACATTGAAATATCAGAAAAGAACATATATTATGTGAACGCGATACTATCTTAAAAAAATCTTCTTATTTTTATTTAATACCTTGTTTTGCAACTGTTTTCTTTACTATCCCTGCACCCTACACAACCTAAAGCAACGAGAACACCTGTCTTTAAGTGCAACTATTCCGGTTTCTGTTTATCTGAAAAACGCACCCCTTACTGGCGTTCACTTGCCATGCAGGCTAAGAATATCCTGTGCGATTTTAGGGTATACGGAGATATTAATTGCGTAAATTTCAAGTGCAAATCATTGGCAAGCCTGCCGCATTGACAACCGGGCCTGTGCCGACCCCCAATGCTGGCGAAATCCGGCTAAAAATCGAGGCTTGCGGCTTGAACTTTGCTGATTTGCTAATGATCGCAGGAACTTATCAGGAACGCCCCGCCCTGCCATTTACATTGGGAATGGAGCCTGCGGGTGTTGTCGAGGCGCTGGGTGAAGGGGTGACAAATCTAAAAATCGGTGATCGGGTGGCGGTTTATCACGGGCACGGGGGCTTGGCCGAAATGGGCTGTTTTGCGGCCAAGCGTTGCCATGTTTTGCCCGACAACATGCCTATCACCACCGGCGCGGGGTTTTTGGTGGCTTATGGCACCTCGCATCTGGCGCTGACGAATCGGGCCAAATTGCAAGCGGGCGAAACCTTGCTGGTTTTGGGTGCCTCGGGCGGCATCGGTTTAACGGCGGTTGAAATCGGCAAACGCATGGGCGCAACCGTGATTGCCTGCGCACGGGGTAACGACAAGCTGGCGATTGCCGCCAAAGCCGGGGCGGATTATTTGATTAACAGCCAAACCGATGATCTGCGCGATCTGGTCAAATCGCTGGGCGGGGCGGATGTGGTTTTTGACCCCGTTGGCGGTGATCTGTTCAAGGCGGCCTTGCGTGCCTGCAATCCGCAAGCCCGCATTATTGCGCTGGGATTTGCCAGCGGCAAGCTGCCTGAGATTGCCGCCAATATCCTGTTGGTGAAAAACATCGACGTGATCGGTTATTATTGGGGCGGCTATCTGAAATTTGCGCCCGATTTGCTACAGGACAGCCTTAAAACCCTGCTGGGCTGGTATGAAGCCGGTCAGTTGCGGCCCCATATCAGCCACATATTGCCGCTTGAGCAGGTGAACGAGGCGCTGGATTTACTGCGCAATCGCAAATCAACCGGCAAGGTTGTGGTGACAATTTAGGGCTACGTTTTAACGGAGATGAATTTTGCCGTGGCAGGATCCAGCAGATAATTCAGCGAAAACGGCACTGCTCTACCCTGCCTGAATGACAGCGAGACATCAATTTCGATGCTTAAACATCTGGTTCAAAACAATCTTTTCGGCTGGGTTTAAAGGCCTGCTGGCGCTCTATTCAAAATCCCGGGCCGACAAAGTGCGGTTTATTTCACGCCGCACAAGCTTGCGCACATTGCGTGTAATGCGCTCGCCCAATGCGCCCTGCAATTCACGGCGCACGATTTCACTGACCATATCGCGCAATGCGTCTTCGTCAATTATGGATGCTTCATCACCGAATATATCCGCATTCTCACACGGCTCGACAGCGCCCGTAGCAGGCGTTGTGTCCGCAGCAGGCGTTGTGTCCGCAACCACTTCCTCGGCACTTCCGTCAATACAGTCTTGCACAGGCCAATCTTGCGCAGTCTTCGCCATAGGTTCTTCGGCATCGGCATCTTCTTGGAAACCGCTGCCATCGGGTTCCCATTCGCCATCCTGCGCCGCCACTGCCGTCTCCAGATCGGCAATCGTGCTTTCAAGATTGATGTTGTCGGCATCGTCAGATCGAGAAGTTGCCTCAACCTCTGGCGCGGCATTTTCAGCACTTGCCAGTTCGGCCTCAAGCAATTCTTCGACCGCACCCAGAGCATTTTCTGCGGGCGAATCAACTTCAGGCTCTTCTTCAGGTTCCTCGGTTTCAGACACCGATTCGGGTAATTCTTGCGTGGAGACCTCTGCCTTGGGTTGATCACCCTCAGGCTGGTTGGTGTTTGCATCAGAGACCCTGAAATCGGGCGTCAAAATCAGCTTTGCAACAGGTTCCTTGCGCATTTCATTGCTTTTATCAACGCCATTTTTCGCGTCAACATCACCAGAAACAAGCCGCCGAATTGACGACAGCACATCCTCGATTTCTGCATTGGATACTGGATTAGACATATAGATTCCCGACTTTACCTTGGGGTAATAATAGCGCCATGCACCCCGTCGCACAATAGAAAGCAATAATTCTATCTGTTTTGTTCACTCTTTGCCCAATGCGCGCAACACACGGTCCAGACGTTTGCCTTGGCTGCTGTCGGCCGGCGCATTGCGAACGGCGTTAAAATAGGCGACCGGATCATAAGTGCTAATGCCCAAATTCAGGTGATCCACCGTCAATAAACCCATCGCCGACAGCAGCGAATAGGTTGCGATATATTGGTCTGTGATGGCCGAAATGCGGTTGGCCTTGGCGTCTAGCAATTCCTGCTCGGCATTCAGCACATCCAGCGTGGTGCGCGCGCCCAATGTCGCCTCTTCCTTCACCCCGTCAAAGGCTACGCGTGCAGCCCGGATCTGGCGATTACTGGCCTCAAGCGTGGCGCGCGATACCGCAAGCCCGGCCCAGGCATTGCCCACCCCTTGCGCAATATCGTGGCGGGTAATGTGCAGGCCCGCACGGGTGGCATCACGCCGCGCAACCGCTTGACGATAAAGCGAACTTAGCCTGCCACCCTGATAAATCGGCCCGCCAAATTCCAGCCCGACCGTGGCCGATTGACCTCCTGCCTGATTGAAATCAAGGCTGCCCCTCAAGCTGAGCGATGGCTTCATCAACGCATTGGCCCGCAAAACCCCGATTTGGGCAGCGGCAATATCGTGCTGGATTTTCTTCATCATCGGGTGCGTTCTGTAGGCAACCGCGCGCGCGGCCTCCAGCGATTTGGCCGTTGCCGGTGCTTTGGGCGCCCCCTGCAAATTTTTGGGGTAATTGCCAACAACCGCGCGGAATTCTTCGCGCGAACGGGCCTGATTTCCTTGGGCCGCCGCCAGATTTGCCCGCGCCAGTGCAAGACGGGATTCGGCCAGTGAAACATCGGTGCGGGTTACTTCGCCAACCTCAAAGCGGTCTTTGGCGGCGCGAAATTGTTGGGTAATCACCCGCACATTATTGTGGCGCAGCGCAACAAATTCATTGTCACGAAGCACATTCATATAGGCCGAAACCGCGCGCAACAGCACCGATTGCTCGACATTAATCAGCCCTTGACGTGTGGCCAAAACGGTTTCTTTGGCCGCATCAATTGCCAGCCTTGATCCACCGCCATCCAGCAAAAGCAAACTGGCCTGCACGCCCGCATTCGCCGTAAGGTGGTCACCGCTGCGATCCTTGAAATTGGCATTTTGTGCCTTTACATAATAGTTGATGATCGGGCGCAAAGTGGCAACGGCCTGGGCGACATCCTCATCGGCGGCGCGCAGCAAAGCGCGGTTCTGCTCCAACAAACCCGAATGTTTATAGGCCTTGATCAAGGTATCGGCCAAGCTGTTAGATTGCGCAGCAGGTGCTGACACCGCCAGGGCAAAGGCCGCAAAAGCAGCCGCCAATATTGGTTTCACTTGATAGCCCATGCCATTCTCCGTTTTAAAAACACCCTGCGACAAGCAGAGCAATCAAAGCACAAATTCTTCCGGTTGCTCAAACCCGGGCAGCACCGGCGCGCTGGCATTAAACCCAAAACGCCAGTGTATTTCGCCGTTAATCTTGTGGCCGATACGCACGATACCCAGCGCATTTTCCATAAATATACAGCCAATGCGCCCGCCCTCTTTTAGCTGCGAGGCAATGGCATCCGGCACCTGTTCAACCGCGCCCTGCAAAATGATCACATCATAGGGGCCGTGCTTGGCCAAGCCCTCTGCCAGCGCGGCCACGATGACCACAACATTGTCCACATCATTTTTCGAAAGCATTTCCTGTGCATCCGCGGCCATCTGCGCATCGTCTTCAATGGCAACGACCGCTTGGGCCAGTTTTGCAATGATGGCCGTCGAATAGCCCAAGCCACAACCGACATCCAGAACCAGATCGTCAGAGCCGATATCAAGGGCGTCCAGCAATTTGGCAAAGGTACGCGGCTCAAGCATAACGCGCGACGCGCCCAGTGACAGATTGGCGCCGACATAGGCCTGCTGGCGTTTATTCTGCGGCACATAAATTTCACGCGGCACTTCCAGCATTGCGGCAATGACGGGAAATTTGGTAACATCCGATGGCCGCACCTGAGTGTCCACCATCGTTGTTCTGCGCGCGCTAAAGTCAATCATGATCTAAACCCATTCGTTCAGCTTGGAATCAATAGTCGCACAAAACTATACTGCGGGCAACATAACATAAACACCGAATGTGTCTTGCGCGGCGAAATTGCATGGGTTAAACGGCTTTTGGCTTCGGCGAGTTGGCGGAGTGGTTACGCAGCGGATTGCAAATCCGTGTACAC
>CAYYXZ010000146.1:0-5433 GCA_964475715.1 uncultured Marinosulfonomonas sp.
TCATCTCGATGGACGATATGGCCAAGCGTTATGCCGATGGCTCACTTGATCCGAAAATTGCATAAATCGAACATAAAATAAGGGCGCGGGGCCTTCTCGCGCCATAATACTTTACAAATTCAGACACAGGAACAGCCCATGTCATTTGATCGCAACATCAAAATCGCCCCCTCCATTCTGTCTGCCGATTTTGCCAATTTCGGCGCCGAAATCCGCGCCATCGAGGATCAGGGCTGTGACTGGGTCCATGTCGATGTGATGGACGGCCATTTTGTGCCAAACCTGACTTTTGGCCCCCCCGCCGTTGCCGCATTCCGTCCGCATGTGAAAACCGTGATGGATGTGCATCTGATGATTTCGCCGGTGGACCAATATATTGATGCCTACGCCAGTGCCGGTGCCGATATTATCACCGCCCATCTTGAGGCCTCCACCCACATTCACCGCACCCTGCAAGCCATTCGCGGTGCCGGTGCCAAGGCCGGCCTTGCGTTAAATCCGGGCACAGGTATTGGTGATATCGAATACCTGCTGGACATGGTTGATCTGTTTTGCATCATGACCGTAAACCCCGGTTTTGGCGGGCAAAAATTCATCCACAGCCAGATCGACAAGGTTAAAAAACTGCGCGCAATGATTGGTGATCGCCCGATCCACATTCAAATTGATGGCGGCATCACCACCGAAACTGCACCTTTGATGGCCGCAGCTGGCGCTGATGTGCTGGTGGCCGGATCTGCCGTGTTTACCGGTGGCACCGTGGACACACCGCAAGTTTACGGCAACAATATCCGCGCCATTCGTGATGCCGCCAACGCTGTGCTGTAAACGTCTGAATGAGCCGCGCGAACGGCCTTCTTATAACCGGTTTGTTGGATATTCTGACAGGCCATTTTCCTAAAACCGGAGACCAAAATGCCTGTCACCCCCCCTGTTTGTAATTTCGATTGGCTTGCGCCCGATTTCAGCCTACCCGCAGCCGATGGAAACACTTATGCGCTGAAAAATCTTAAGGGCGAAAATGGCACGCTGATCATGTTTATCTGCAACCATTGCCCTTATGTGATTGCGGTGATGGATAAAATTATCCGTGATGCGCAGGATTTGCAAAAGCTGGGTATTGGCGTGGTTGCGATCAATTCAAATGATGCCGATGCCTATCCGGCAGACAGCTTCGAGAACATGCAAAAACTGGATTTCCCGTTTCCTTACCTGCACGACGAAGATCAATCCGTGGCCCGCGCCTACGATGCCCAATGCACACCCGATTTCTTTGGCTTTAACGCCGATCTGGGCCTGCAATACCGTGGCCGGCTGGATTCATCGGGCAAACAGGCCGGGCCTGCCGATCTGAACCGGGACCTGTTTGAGGCCATGCAGCAAATCGCCCAAACAGGCCTTGGCCCGCGCGCGCAAATCGCCTCGATGGGCTGCTCGATAAAGTGGAAAAACGCGTGACCCCGATTGTATTTGATCTGGACGGCACCCTGATTCACAGCGCGCCCGATTTGCACGCCGCCTGTTGCAAAATGCTGCGCGATGAAGGCAAACCCGAGCCATCCTTGCAAGCTGTCACCGGCTATATTGGCAATGGCGTGCCAAAGCTGGTAGAGCGCGCGATGGCCCCGGTTGGCATTGCTGCCAGCGAACATGCCCGTCTGGTTAAGCTGTTCATGAAATATTACGATGCCGATCCGGCCACTTTAACGGTGTTTTATCCCAACCTGCGCGAATTGCTGGATAAATTGAAAGCCGAGGGCCGCAAAATGGCCGTTTGCACCAATAAACCCGAGGCCCCTGCCCGCGAAATTCTGCGTCTTTTAGATGCCGGACATTATTTCGAGGTGCTGGTTGGCGGCGATAGTTTGGCGGTGCATAAACCGGATCCGGCGCCTTTATTTGAATGCCTGAAACAGCTGAATGTGCAAACCTGTCTTTATGTTGGCGACAGCGAAGTCGATGCACAAACGGCCGATCGCGCAAAAATGCCGATGGCGATTTTCACCCAAGGGTATCGAAAAACCCCGGTCAATCAACTGGCGCATGATTTTGCGTTCGATGATTTTTTCGCCCTTGGACCCTACATTAAGGAAATGGATAAATGCGGCTGAAAGCCCTGATTTTTGACGTTGACGGCACCTTGGCCGAAACCGAAGAAGCCCACCGCGAGGCCTTTAATCTGACCTTTGCCAAATGGGGTCTGGGTTGGAACTGGTCGGTTGCCGATTACACAATCCTGCTGAAAACCACCGGCGGCAAGGAACGGATGCGCGCCCACCAAGAAACCCTGCCAGCAGCTGCGCGCCGTCTAAGCGATGCTGAAATCGCCAAGCTGCACATTGAAAAAACCGCGGCCTATGCCGCGATTTTGGCGGCCGGAAAATTAAGCTTGCGCCCTGGTGTGGCCGATCTGATTGCAACGGCGCGCGCGCGTGGTTTGAAACTGGCCGTGGCCACCACGACCAACACACCAAACGTCGAAGCGCTGTGCCAATGTTGCTGGGGCAAACCGGCCACCGAAATCTTTGATCACATCGCCGCCGGCGACATGGTAAAGCAGAAAAAACCCGCCGCCGATGTGTTTTTACTGGCGCTTGAACAGCTGGGTCTGCCTGCGGATAGCTGCATCGCCTTTGAGGACAGCCGCAACGGGGTGATGTCGGCGCTCGGGGCAAATCTGCGCGTGCTGGTGACGCCTTCGGCCTATACCGAGGCGGATGATTTTAGCGATGCCGATTGGGTTATTGCAACGTTGGCTGCGGGCAATTTGCCGCCCGAGCTTGCTTGAAAGGCCAGCTTGCAGATGCTATAGTGCCCACGCAGTTTGACCGGTTTTTATCTGCCGTGATGTTTTGCAAAACGCTGCTTAATGGAGATGGCTATGAAAAGACCGACCAAAAAAAAACGCGACCCCTATTACGATTATATGCTGCTGGGTTCCATGTATGTTCTGGTGATCGTAGTGTTCGTCTGGCTTGGTTTTTTGCAAATGGGGATGATTTTACACGCGCTGGTTCCAACTGTGATGACGATGTGGGCCGGTTACATGGCCACGCAGCAAAAAGAAAATTCCCTGTGGCCCAAAATCATGGCGATGTTTGCCGCACTGACCTTTGTGGCAACCCCGTTATACATGTTCATGAGCCAAGCTGCGGCGTGGCTGGATGATGGCCGTTTGCAGGTTTTGCTGATTTATATGGCCTTTGCCGCAACCCAGTTTTATCTGGCCAATAGTCTGGTGCGTAAATAGGCCAATTATTTGCTGATGCTATCGCTTTGGGTCAGATCATCGCGCATAATCATGGTGCCGGTTTCCAGAATAAACTGCTCGCATGCCGCGCGGTTTAAAACCACATTACCCGAGACATTATCCAGCCCGTAATCCAGCAAAACCGGACAGAGCGGCGCGCTTGGCCCGATCAGCATCCGAAATGGCACATTGCGCGCGCGGCGCAGCAGTGGTTCGAGTGATCCGTTCATCAAGGTTTGGGCCGTTATCGCCAACTGACGGGTGGTTTTTATGGTCTGCTCAAGCTGATCCACGGGCACATCACCCGGTTTTGGCTCGCGCTCGACAATTCTGGCATTTGGCAGGCGTTTTTTCACCCCCCGAAAGCCACCGATAATCACCAGCCCATCGCCGGGTGGGGCAAAATGGCTAAAGCCCGATTTGACCGGTGCTTTACGCACCCGATTCCAAAACGCATTTATTGCGGCCAAACCAAGCGAGCGCGACAAAGCATCGGTTGAGCAGAGCATTTTGGCTAGATCCCTAAGCGGCTGACCCCTAAATCCGGTCTCGGGGCGAATGGTGCGCGCACCTTGGGTGCCACGATCCGGGCTGCGCGCAATGCCGCAATAATCGCCAGCATAAACCATGGTCCAATTCAGCCCGACCAGCACCTTGTCAACCCGTAAATCTGGATCAACACTTGCCGCCAGATCACGCTCGATCATCCCGCCACCCAAGGCCGAAAGCATGGCAAACCCGTCCGGTTCAATCGCCGCATCATGGGCGGATTTACACAGAATAATTGTAGGAATATCAGAGGCTTGCTGCTTAAATTGGGCAAGCTCCATCACCTGCATATCGCAAACGCCAGAAACACTCTGGTTCGCATCGGCAATACCCCAGCCAAAGCCGCGCAACAGATCAATTTGCTGGTAAAATCGTAGCAAGCGGTCTGCATCATCGGCAGCCACAAAAACATGCCCTGACAGATCAGGCAGAGGGGTAACGGGAAGCATCAAAAATCCTTTGTTCCAGAGCGGCTCTTTCAAGTAACACGAATATTCTTAATAATGATCGAAAATATCGTCGCATTTGTGATTTTCTGCCCAAAACCCTGAACAAGTTTAACCGAGCATTCATTGTTTTGCGTCAAAACAAACAAAGGGAGAGCAGTAGGCCATCCCGTACATTGAAGGGATTACGTCAATGGAAGCGGCAAAATCGATGGAAATCAACGGGCTGAGCGGGGATCGGGTCTGGGATTGGGAAAATGGCTATTTCTGGTTTTCGCATCCATCGCGGGTTAATAAATTTTTGGCCCATTACGAATTGTTCCAGATGATCCTAAATTTGCCCGGTGATGTGATGGAAATGGGTGTTTTCAAGGCCGGATCAATGATCCACTGGGCCAGTTTTCGCCAGCTATTGGAAAACAGCAATTCACGGCGCATTGTGGGGTTTGATACATTTGGTAAATTCCCCACCAAAGGTGTTCAGCTGGATGTTGATCTGGACTACGTCACCGAATTTACAGCCAAAGCCGGCGAAGCTTTAAGCAAGGCACAGGTTGAAGAAATATTCGCCCGAAAGGGGTTTGAAAACATTGAGCTATTTGAAGGAAATGTAACCGATACCCTGCCCCATTTTGTGCAAAGCAATCCTGCCTGCCGGATCGCGCTGCTGCATCTGGATTTGAATGTAAAAGAGCCAACAGAATTTGTGCTGGATGCGCTTTACGATCGGGTTGTCCCCGGTGGCATAATTGTCGTTGACGATTATATGTCGGTTGTTGGAGCCACCGAAGCGATTGATGATTTATTGGTGAAAAAAGGTTTGCAAATTGAAAAACTGTCATTTCACTCGACGCCTGCGTTTATTCGTAAACCAAAACCGGATTTTGAGGAATTGTAACAATCCACCGAAGAACCGGGGGACCCAAGAATCGTATATTTACGCGTGCTGATGATCCATATCCAAAACCCATCCTTGCGCATTAAGCAGCCTACACGGCAACATCCAAGATCCCACCCCAGTTTCTACAATTTCCGGTCATCCAGGGGCGATTGTAACTCTGCAAACGGAACCACACATCAGCAAAAGCTGGTGGGACCAACAGGAACAGTTGAAACTGGTGCATTCAATCGGCCCTCGCAACATCTCGGCTAATTTATAGGCTGGAGTTTTAAAGCCAAGCGTTTTTC
>CAYYXZ010000147.1:0-5390 GCA_964475715.1 uncultured Marinosulfonomonas sp.
ATTTACACCGAGCTTGCGCCGCATTTATTACGGTTGGGGATGACGTTGGTTGAGCAACCTTTGCCCGCGAGCGAGGATAACGCATTGATCGGTATGCCGCGCCCGATTCTGGTTTGTGCGGATGAAAGTTGCCATGATTGCAGCAGTTTAGCGGATTTGAAGGGCAAGTATGACATCGTCAATATCAAGCTGGATAAAACCGGCGGGCTGACGCAGGCCATCAAATTAAAACAGGCCGCAATGGCCCAAGGTTTTGGCGTGATGGTGGGTTGCATGGTTGGATCATCTTTGGCAATGGCGCCTGCGGTCTTGATTGCGCAGGGCGTGGCCTATACAGATTTGGACGGGCCGTTGTTATTGGCCCAAGATCGTGAAGCGCCATTAAAATTTGATGATGCCGGTGTGCATCCCCCAGTTGCGAAATTATGGGGCTAAAAAGGAGACGGGAACATGAGCAGGACTGTATATTTGAACGGCGAATATATGCCCGAGAAAGACGCTAAAATCTCGATTTTTGATCGGGGTTTCTTGATGGCTGACGGCGTTTACGAAGTGACCACCGTGCTGGATGGCAAGCTGATTGATTTTGCGGGCCACGCGCTGCGTCTGCAACGTTCGCTAAAAGAGCTGGACATGGCCAGCCCGATTGAAACCGATGATTTGCTGGAAGTTCACCGCAAGCTGGTCAGGCTGAATAATATTGATCAGGGCATGATTTATTTGCAAGTGACGCGCGGTGCGCCCGATGATCGCGATTTCATCTTTCCCGACCCTGAAAAAACCCCGTCAACCATTGTGCTTTTCACGCAAGACAAGCCCGGTTTGGCCGAAAGCCCGGCCGCTAAAATCGGCATGAAAATCATTTCGATCGAGGATCAGCGCTGGGCGCGGCGCGACATAAAAACCGTGCAATTGCTGTATCCGAGCATGGGCAAAATGATGGCCAAAGCGGCCGGTTGCGATGATGCGTGGCTGGTCGAGGATGGTCATGTGACCGAGGGCACTTCCAACAATGCCTACATCATCAAGGACGGCAAAATCATCACCCGCAACCTGTCAAACGACATCCTGCACGGCATCACCCGCGCCGCTGTTTTGCGCTTTGCCAAAGAGGCGCAGATGGTGGTTGAGGAACGCGCATTTTCGATCGAGGAAGCACAGGGCGCGGATGAGGCATTTGTGACTTCGGCCAGCACGTTTGTGATGCCTGTGGTTGAAATCGACGGGGCAAAGCTGGGTGATGGAACGCCCGGTCCGGTGGCCGCCAGATTGCGCGAAATCTATCTGGAAGAAAGCCGCAAAACCGCGATATGAAAACCTGATATCAGGCTGTAATAACCGATGCTCAAAGATCTTGCGCGCCCGCTTTTGAGGACGCGCAAGCTTTCATTCGCCTACATTTTCAGCAAATGCCACTTTGAATGCGGCCTGTTGTTCATCCGTTGCATCCAGCTGATACTTCTCTTTCCACTCCGAATACGGCTCGCCATAAATTGCTTGGCGTCCCGCGTCTTTGCTCATTTCAATGCCGCGCTCATTTGCAGCTTCTTGATACCAGCGCGACAAACAATTGCGGCACATTCCGGTCAGGATCATCATGTCGATATTCTGAACATCTTTGCGCCCGTCCAGATGTTTTAGCAGGGCACGAAATGCCGCGGCTTCCAGTTCAATTTTGGTTTGGTTGTCCATTTTATTTAATCCTTTAACAATCGTTTGGCGTATGTGGCTGTGTCGATATCGCTGATATCCACCGACAGGCTGGCGACATCGGGCAAGGCCTGATCAAGCGCTGCCAGAATGGTTCGGGTCAGTTCGGATTTGGTGGTCTCGTCGCGCCCCATAAGCAGATGGATGGTGGCGTGGGCGAAACTTTGCGCATTGGTGCCAGCGTGCGAAAACGGATAAGGCGCGGCGCGCACTTTTATGGCCGAGGTATCGGGGAAAACTCCCGATGCGGCCGCCGCTTCAAACAGGGTTCGGCACATGCCTGTCATGCAATGGGTTTCATCCAGATGGCCCGCGTATTCAACGATGATATGTGGCATTTCAGCGCCTCCTTTATAGCTCGCTTTCAGTAAGCACTTGTTGCAGCATCGGCGCAAGGCGTTTGGCCCATGCAACCTGCTGGGCATCGGTTTTTATCAGATCATTACGGATTTCAATCAGCACATTGGGCCGGTTATGGGCAATGGCGTGCCGCTCAACAGAATCGCCGGCCAGATGCCCGCCGTAAGGCTGGTTTTCACCAATGCACAGATCAGCTTCCAGTTGCAACCGCTTTACCAAAGGCGCCGACAGCCGCGTATCATCGGCGTATAAAATACCAACATGCCAAGGGCGTTTAGGGCGTCCGGCCAATTGCGGGGTATAGCTGTGGATCGCAACATAAAGCGTGTCATCGCGCCGCGCGGCCAGCTTTGCCAGCGCGCTGTGATAGGGGCGGTAATAGGCATTCAGGCGGCGCTGTTTTTCGGCGGTATCGGCGTGGCGGTTGGCGGGAATGATCGTGCCATCGTAAAGCTTCATTAGCAGGGTCGGGTCATCTTCGCCGCGGTTCGGATCAATCACCAACCGCGAGAAATTTGACAAAATCGCAGGCCCGTCCAGCAGTTGGGCCAAGGCAGTCGTCAAACCGGCCGATCCCGGATCATAGGCAATATGTCGGGCCATATCGGCGGCAGGCAGGCCAAGATCACCGCCATTCACATCGGGGGGCACGGTGTTGGTTGCGTGGTCGGCCGTAATCAGCCAGCGCGAGGGGCGGTTGGCACCAAAAATATGAAAGGGATGATATGTCATGTGTTTGTCATTGCTTTAAGGTATGTCCTGCATAATTGGCCATGAGGCAAAGCGCCAGTTGAAACCGTCGCCGTTTTGCGTCATATAACCCTTGGCCCACCGTTAATGATGAAACAAATAAGGAAACAAGGCAAAATGAAGCGCCTGCGCAATGTAAAAATCGTCGCCACACTGGGGCCGGCATCTAGTGATTATAAAATGATACGGGCATTATTTGAGGCCGGGGCCGATGTGTTCCGCCTGAATATGAGCCATGGCGAGCATGAAGAAATTCGCGTGCGCCACGCAATTATCCGCCAGATTGAAAAAGATGTGGCGCGTCCGATTGCAATTTTAGCCGATTTGCAGGGGCCAAAGCTGCGCTGCGGCAAGTTTGTTAACAAATCGTATACGCTGAAGGAAGGTCAGGATTTCCGTTTTGATCTGGACAAGGCCGAGGGTGATGAAACCCGGGTTCGTCTGCCGCACAAGGAAATTTTTGCCGCCCTGAAGGCTGGCTCGACCTTGTTGGTTGATGATGGCAAGATCAAGTTGTCGGTTAAGGAATGCGGTAATGATTTTGCCAATTGCACGGTGATTGTGGGGGGCAAAATTTCTGATCGCAAGGGGGTGAATGTGCCCGATGTTGTGCTGCCTCTGGCGGCGCTTTCCAAAAAAGATTTAAAAGATCTGGAGTTCGTTTGCGAGCTGGGCGTTGACTGGCTGGCGCTGTCTTTTGTGCAACGCGCCCAGGATGTCGAGCAGGCCCGTGAACTGGTTAAAGGGCGTGCAGCAATTCTATCAAAAATTGAAAAACCTGCGGCTGTGGATGCGTATGCTGAAATTCTGGCGGCTTCGGATGGCATTATGGTGGCACGCGGCGATTTGGGCGTTGAATTGCCGGTGCAATGTGTGCCGCCTATTCAGAAACGCCTGATCAGGGGCGCGCGTGCGGCTGGAAAACCGGTGATCGTGGCCACTCAGATGATGGAAAGCATGATCGACAGCCCGGTGCCGACCCGCGCCGAGGTTTCGGATGCTGCCACCGCAATTTACGAGGGCACGGATGCGATTATGTTATCGGCAGAATCAGCTGCGGGCAGTTATCCTGTCGAGGCCGTCACAATGATGAACAATGTGGCCATTGAGGTTGAAAATGACCCGACATATCGTCAGGTGATCGAGTCTTCTCGCAAGCACAAGCGCAGCACTGTTGCCGATGGGATTGTTTCGGCTGCGCGTGAAATTGCCGAAACCACGGACATCAAGGCGATTTGCTGCTTTACCCAATCTGGCACCACGGCCCTGTTGACGGCGCGCGAACGGCCCAGTGTGCCGATTATTGCGCTGACCCCGTTAACCCAAACCGCACGGCGTCTTTGCCTTAGCTGGGGGGTGAATTGCTATTTTTCGGGTGATATAGACCGTTTTAAAATGGCTGTGGTCAGTGCTGCACGCGCGGCGCGTGAATCGGGCATAGCCACGGATAAAGACCATATCGTGGTTACAGCCGGTGTGCCGTTCAACGTGCCGGGCACCACAAACATCCTTCGGGTGGCGCCTTGTGATGAGAGGTTGATTTTTCGCACAGACCAATAATAATGCACTTTAGGTGAGCATTATTTAGAGGTGTGTTATGGAAAGCGATTTATTTTTGGTTATAGGGCTGATAATTTCAGGCCTCGCCATACCTTCAATAGTCGGGGCGCTTGTCGATAGCAGAGTGCCGCGTGTTGCGGCGATTATGATTATGATTGGCAGCGGAATGATTGCAATCGCGGTTATTCAAAAGCCGAGCGGCTATAGTGTTCAAGATATTCCGCATGTTTTTAGCCGTGTGATCGGCAAGTATCTGAGATAAACACTTTTCCCTTGTCTTGCTGGCTTAAGCAGCCTATATGACGCACTTGCTTATGCGCGACCGGCTGATGTGGCATGCCGAGTTCGCGTTTATTTACCGCCCAAAAAGGAGACGGAAATGCCCAAGATGAAGACGAAATCGAGCTGCAAAAAGCGGTTCAAGGTGACGGCCAAGGGCCATGTTTTGGCGGGCCAAGCTGGCAAGCGCCACGGCATGATCAAGCGCTCCAATAAATTCCTGCGCAATGCGCGCGGCACAACCATGCTTTCGGCTCCTGATGCGAAAATCATCAAGTCGATGATGCCGTATTCACGCTAAGAGGAATTTGAAAAATGAGAGTTACATCAGGCCCAACGACGCAAGCGCGTCATAAAAAAGTCATTAAAGCCGCCAAAGGTTTTAAAGGACGCCGCAAAAATCTGTTTAAATCCGCAACGCAATCTGTGGACAAAGCCAACCAATACGCCACCCGCGACCGCAAGGCCCGCAAGCGTAATTTCCGCGCCCTTTGGATTCAGCGCATCAACGCTGCTGTGCGTGGCCACGACGAGGCGCTGACATATTCGCGTTTCATCAATGGCTTGTCCTTGGCCGGTATCGTGGTTGACCGCAAGGTTCTGGCCGATCTGGCCGTGAACGAGCCGGAAGCATTTACAGTGATCGTAGAAAAGGCTCAGGCCGCGCTTGCGTAAATCACCCTTTTGGGTAAAGAATTTTAAGAAGCCGCGGACCTTTTGGGGTTTCGCGG
>CAYYXZ010000148.1:0-5372 GCA_964475715.1 uncultured Marinosulfonomonas sp.
TTTTGCGTCATAAATTCGGGCCTGATTGTTGCAATCGGCCACCAACGCGCACCATCTGCACATCCTTGGCCTTGCCGGTTTTGTCATCGGTTTCAACGAACAATCCCGACAGCGTCGCCTCGCCTTTGGCCGGCTGAAACCGCCCCTTTCCCATGCCGGTGATAAAGCGGCGCAAGGGTTCTTCCTTGTCCATGCCGATCACCGAATTATAATCGCCACACATGCCCGCATCGGCCTGAAATGCCGTGCCCTTTGGCAAAATCTGCGCGTCCGCCGTGGGAACATGCGTGTGGGTTCCAACCACCACCGAGGCCCGCCCGTCGCACCAATGCCCCATGCCCATTTTTTCAGATGTGGCCTCGCAATGCACATCCAGCAATATCGCCTGCGCCATGCCCCCCAGCGGGTATTTTTTCAGTTCCGTATCAACGGCCGAAAACGGATCATCAAACGCACGTTTCATAAACACCTGCCCCAAAACCTGCATGATCAAAATCTTGCGCCCGCGCTGGTCGGTGAACAGATGCGCACCACGACCCGGTGCGTTTTTGGCAAAATTCAGCGGGCGGATAATGCGTGGCTCGGTATTAATAAACTGCAACATATCGCGCTGATCAAACGCGTGATCGCCCAAGGTTATGCAATCGGCACCGGCGTCCAGCATCTCTTTGGCATGCGCCCCCGACAGCCCGACGCCGCTTGTCGCATTTTCACCATTGACCACAATAAAATCCAGCCGCCAATCGCTGCGCAAACCCGCCAGACGCGTGCAAATTGCCGCGCGGCCGGCACGACCGACCACATCACCTAAAAATAAAATTCTCATTTCACCTGCCTATTGCCCGCGTCCGCCAAGAGCAAGAAACAATCGCGGATCGTGCAAATTTGTCAAACTGGGCAAATTTGTCAAACCGGCATCATCCATCTGAGCAGCAGATAAAGCAGCAAAAATATTGCCGAGGCCGAACTGACTTGCAACCGTGTCGGTTTTTCTTTGCCCAACAGATGAAACCCCATCGGAAATAAAAGCGCAAATACCGTGGTGGCAAGCAGACTTTCCAGCATCAGCATATTATAATTTCCCTTTAAAAATCAGTGTCTCGCGTTCGGTTATTACAACATCCAGCGGCTGGTCCGTCGGCTCTGACACCAGTCCGTCAACCTGTTGATCAGCGTAGGCAAAGCCCACCGCAAGCGTGTTTCGCCGCCCCCGCAGCAGCGCCAGCGTGCGGTCATAAAACCCGCCGCCATAACCCAAACGCGCCCCCTGCCGATCAAACGCGACCAGCGGAACGATCAGCACTTGCGGCTCCAGCCATTCGCCCGTTGCCGGCACCTTGGCCCCAAACGGACCCGCCAACATTTCGCAGCCCGCCAGCCATTGGCGGAATTTCAGTGGCCTATCTTTGCCATCAATCACCGGCACCGTCACAAAACCGCTGGCGGCCATTTTTTCCATCACCGGCAATGGGTCAATTTCAGTGCGGATCGGCATGTAGCCGGAAATTGTTTTGCCCGCGTGCGGCTCCAGAAACTCCAGCAATCGGGCCTGCGCCAGATCACCGTGATAAGCCCGATGCGCCAGCGCGCGCCGTTCAAACGCTGCGTTTCGCGCGGCTGCTTTTTGCGCCTGAATACCGGTCATATCAGCACCACCGCGGCCAACCCCAGAAAGGCAAAAAACCCGACCACATCGGTGACCGTGGTTACAAAAGTGCCCGAGGCCAGCGCCGGATCAATCTTGAATTTATCCAGCACAATCGGCACCACAACACCGGCCAGACCGGCCACCAGCAGATTGATCACCATCGCCACCCCGATCACGACCCCCAGCCACGGAATATCAAACCAGAACGTGCCGACCAGCCCCATCAGCACCGCAAACAAAACGCCGTTAACCAACCCGACAAAAATCTCGCGCCGGATCACCCGCCACATATTGGCCCCGGTCAAATCCTTGGTGGCAAGCGCGCGCACGGCCACCGTCAGGCTTTGGGTGCCGGCATTGCCCCCCATCGAGGCCACAATCGGCATCAAAACCGCCAGCGCAACGATGGTTGAAATCGTGTCTTCAAATTGCGAAATCACCAAGGATGCCAAAATCGCCGTCAGTAAATTGACAAACAGCCACGGAAACCGCCGCTTGACCGTGCTGATCACCCGATCCGACAGGTGCCCCTCGCCAACACCGGCAAGACGCAAAATATCCTCCTCGGCCTCGTCATCCAGAACCACCATGGCATCATCAATCGTAATCACCCCGACCAGACGGCCATCCTGATCTACCACAGGCGCCGAAATCAGGTGATACTGGTTGAAAACATAGGCCACATCCTCTTGGTCCTGCACTACGGAAATGATGCGAAAACTGGTTTCGGTGATATCATCCAAAAGGGTCTTGCGCGCCGACGACAGCAGCTTTCCAAGCGTCACATATCCGCTTGGATGCAGCTTGGCATCGACCAAAATCAGGTGGTAAAACTGATCCGGCAAATCAACCTGACGGCGCATGTAATCAATGGCTTGGCCGACATTCCAATGCGCGGGCGCCATCACCAGTTCACGCTGCATCAAACGCCCGGCAGATTTGTCAGGATACGTCAGCGATTGCTCAACCGCCACCCTGTCGGCATCTTCCAGAACCTGCAAAATCGCGCCCTTTTGCGCCCCATCCAGATCCTCGACCAGATCAACCACATCGTCAACTTCCAGATCACGCACCGCCTCGGCCAGATCCTCGGGGGCCAGATCAGCGATCACCTCAAGGCGCAAACCCTCGTCCAGCTCCGACAGGATATCGCCATCCATGCCACCCTTCCACAGACCCAGCAAAGCACGGCGGTTTGTCTTGTCAATCTGCTCCAGCAAATCGGCAATATCGGCAGGGTGCAGCGGCTCTAACAGTTGGGTCAGCTGCAAACTGTCCTTGGCCTCGACCGCAGCAATCACCTGCTCGACGCAGAAATGATCCAGCCCAAAATCCGGGTTCAGCCCGTCCTTGTTTTCATATTGCGGCTGGCTCATGGCTTGTCTCCTGACGTTTTGAAGGCCAAGGATAACCAATCGGCTGGCGCAACAACAGTCAAAATCAGGGCTTTGCAGAATTCTTTGTTTGGGCTACATTCGGCTGCTGGACAAATCAGAGGGCGCAATGGCCAACGCAAAACTTTTACTGGGGCAAACCCTGACATTCACGGACGATCCGTTTCAGCAACCGGTTGACGCGGCCACAAAACATAACCGGCGCGGTGCGGTGCTGGTTGAGAACGGCATGATCAGGGACGTCGGGGCGGGCGATGATCTGCGCGCGCGCCACCCGCAGGCCGAAATTACCGATTATGGCGATGCTCTGATCACGGCCGGATTTGTTGACGCCCACGCCCATTATGCCCAAACCGCGATTATCGCCAGCTGGGGTAAACGGCTGGTGGATTGGCTGAACACCTACACTTTCCCCGAAGAAATCCGTTTTGAAAATCCGGCCTATGCCGCAGAGATTGCCAACCGTTATCTGGACCTGACAACGGCCGCCGGCACCACCACGGTTGCCAGTTTTTGCACCATCCATCCGGCCAGTGTCGAGGCGCTGTTTAACGCAGCCGCCAGCCGTAACCAGCGCATTGTGGCCGGCAAAACCTGTATGGATCGGGGCGCGCCCGCCGCCCTGCAAGACACGGCCAAATCCGCCTATGACGACAGTTTATCATTGCTGCAAAAATGGCACGGAACCGGGCGGGCGATTTACGCGATTACGCCGCGATTTTCACCCACTTCCAGCCCCCAACAGCTCGAGGCGCTTGGCGCATTGTGGCAAAAACACCCCGATTGTCTGATGCAAACGCATTTGTCCGAGCAGGTTGAGGAAATAAACTGGGTCGCCAATTTATTCCCCGACGCGCGCGATTATCTGGATACTTACGAGCAGTTCGGACTGTTGGGCGCGCGCGGGCTTTACGGCCATGCAATCCACTTAAAGCCGCGCGAAAAAGACCGACTATTTGAGGTTGGAGCGGCGCTGATCCATTGCCCGACCTCCAACAGCTTTATCGGCTCTGGCCTGTTTGAAATGGGCGCATTAATGGTGGCCGGACATCGCATCGGGCTGGCCACCGACACCGGCGGCGGATCATCGTTTTCAATGTTGCGCACCATGGCCGCGGCCTATGAAATTGGCCAGCTAAACGCCACAGCCTTGCACCCAGCGCTGCATCCGGCCCAGCTTTACTGGCTGGCCACCGCAGGCTCGGCGCGGGCGCTGCATCTGGGCGATAAAATCGGCAATCTGGTCGCTGGAAACGAGGCCGATCTGGTGGTGCTTGATCTGGCCTCGACCCCGGCGATTGCCCAACGCCACGCCCGGGCAAACGACATTTGGCAGGCGCTGTTTCCGACCATAATGATGGGCGACGACCGGGCCATAAAAGCCGTCTGGATCAACGGGAAACCCCACAAAATTTCGCGCTAATTTCATGCTGCGGATATACAGCCTGATCGTCTTGGACTACAAATACCCCAACCAACAAAGGAACACCCGATGCCGCGCAAAAATGCTGAAAAAATCTATCTGTCCGATTACACGCCTGCGGCCTATCTGGTTGACACGGTCGATCTGACTTTCAAGCTTTCGCCAACGGCCACACGGGTGATTTCGCGCATTTCATTCCGGCCCAACCCCGCGACTAAAAACCGCGATTTTTTCCTGCATGGCGAGCATCTAAAATTGATTTCCGCCGCGATTGACGGCAAAACGATTGCGCCGGATTTGACCGACACGGGCTTGCGCTGTGATGTGCCCGATGCGCCGTTCATCTGGGAATGCGAGGTCGAAATCGCGCCGGCCGACAACACCGCACTTGAGGGGCTTTACATGTCGAACGCCATGTATTGCACCCAATGCGAGGCCGAGGGTTTCCGGCGCATCACCTATTACGCCGATCGCCCCGATGTGATGGCCATTTTCAAAGTGCGTATTGAATGCGATCTGCCGGTTTTGCTCTCAAACGGCAACCCGACAGACAGCGGTAATGGCTGGGCGCAGTGGGATGATCCGTGGCCAAAACCGGCCTATCTGTTTGCGCTGGTGGCCGGTGATTTGCGCAACTATCCCGATAAATTCACCACCGTTTCGGGGCGGGATGTAGAGCTGAACATCTGGGTGCGCCCGGACGATATCAATAAATGCGCCTTTGGAATGGAGGCGCTAAAACGCTCGATGCTCTGGGACGAGCAGGTTTACGGGCGTGAATACGACTTGGACATATTCAACATTGTGGCCGTCGATGACTTCAATATGGGCGCGATGGAGAACAAAGGCTTGAACATTTTCAACTCGTCTTGCGTTTTGGCCAGCCCGCAAACCAGCACCGACGCCA
>CAYYXZ010000149.1:0-1100 GCA_964475715.1 uncultured Marinosulfonomonas sp.
TACCGGCGGACGGGTTTCCAAGTTTAAAAAGAAATACGAAGGTCTGGGCTTTTAAGTCAGCCTTATCTTTTAAAAAACATTGCCGCCCCGGGAAACCAGGGCGGCATTTTCGTTTTGGGGCCAAAATGCGTTAAATTCTATTGACATGAGTCAACGCATTAAATTCAATTTTGTGCGATGCTTCTGTCGAACGAAATATCCACAGGAGACGCGAACATGACGACGCCCATTCCACTCAAAAGCAATGCTAAAACGACAGCAACAAAACCGGTAATAAAATCGGATGCAATCGACAGCGAAACCAATGAACCCGCCCCTGCCGGTTTTCCGGTTGTATTGCAAGACAGCCTTCAAAAGATTTTTGGCGACGGAGAGTATCCTTACTCCGGTAAGATGGGCCGCAAAGAATACGAGGCCGAAAAATCCAAATTACAGACCGAATTGTTGAAAGTGCAAAAATGGGTTGGCGAAACCGGTCAGAAATTTGTGCTGCTGTTTGAGGGTCGGGATGCGGCCGGCAAGGGCGGCACGATCAAACGCTTCATGGAGCATCTAAACCCGCGCGAGGCCCGTGTTGTGGCCTTGAACAAACCCACCGATACTGAGCGTGGACAGTGGTATTACCAGCGCTACACCTGCCATCTGCCGACCAAAGGTGAAATGGTTTTTTCCGATCGGTCTTGGTATAATCGCGCCGGGGTTGAGCGGGTTATGGGGTTTTGCACACCGTCCGAATATCTGGAATTTATGCGCCAGACACCGGAATACGAGCGCATGATCGTGCGTTCGGGCATCCGGCTTTATAAATACTGGTTTTCGGTCACGAAGGATGAACAAAAACGTCGCTTTGACAGCCGTCAGCAAGACCCGTTGAAGCGCTGGAAATTGTCGCCTGTCGATATTGCGTCCCTGTCAAAATGGGATGATTACACCGAAGCCAAAGAGGCGATGTTCTTTTACACAGACACAGCCGATGCGCCTTGGACCATCATAAAGTCCGACGACAAAAAGCGCGCGCGCATCAACACGATGAAACATTTTCTGGCCTCGATCGATTACCCTGACAAGGATTTCGATGTCGTGGGCACGCCTGATCCGCT
>CAYYXZ010000149.1:1200-5369 GCA_964475715.1 uncultured Marinosulfonomonas sp.
GTGGCCGATGGCGAGGGGCGAAATTCGGTATTTTTGGCCGAACAGGGGTTGGATGTAACGGCGATGGACGCGTCGCACATTGCCATCGAAAAGGCCAAAGCGCTGGCCATGGCGCGCAAGGTCAAGGTGGATTTCGTTGAGGCCGACATCACACAATGGGATTGGGCCCAAAACCGTTACGATCTGGTTGTTGCGGTGTTCATCCAGTTTTTTGGGCCTGACGGGCGGGGCGATATTTTCAACGGGATGATAAAAACCGTAAAACCCGGTGGTCTGATCATGCTGCATGGCTACACGCCTGATCAAATCGCCCATGGCACTGGCGGACCGAGCCAGCCGGAAAATATGTATACGATTGATATTTTACAGCGCGCTTTTAACGGTTTCGAAATTCTCGAACTTAAAGCCTATGAGCGCCATGTTGATGAAGGCAAAGGGCATTCCGGTCAGTCTGCGCTGATTGACCTGGTGGCCAGAAAACCGAAATAGCGGCGTGTGTTTATCAGCAAAATTCCGCCAAACGGCCCTGTTGGCAGTTTATGTCGTATAAAACGGCTGTTGAATCGCGCAGTTTTCAGGCCTACATAGCCTTATGAAACGGATTATTCTGCTTGCAAGCTGGGCGTTTTTTGCGCTGCTGCCCATTCCGGCCCAAACGCATCCACATGTGTTTATCGATTCGACTTTGCATTTTTTATTTGATGACAAAGGCCAATTGGCGGCTGTTCGGGTGATTTGGGTTTATGACGAATTATATTCGCTGCTGTTGGTCGAGGATCGGGGGCTGGACCCCGATGGCGATGACGCTTTGACTGATGCCGAAAAACAGGCGTTGGCCGGAACCGATGTGGCGTGGGATCAGGGTTTTCCGGGCGATCTGGAATTGCGCGATGGCGCCGGTGCGCTGATTTTGCTGGCCGGCCCGCTGGAACACATGGCTGATTACAGGGACGGGCGCATCATAACCACGCATATCCGGCCGCTAAAACAACGCTTTCGGCCCGATGAAAACGGCATCACGGCCAAGGTTTTTGACCCCACCTATTTTGTTGCCTACGACCTGCGGCTTGAACCCAAAATTGAAGGCGATGAAAACTGTAGCGTTCAGATTCACAGGGTCGACATCGAGGCCGCGATGGAAAAAGTTGACCGTAAATATTTTGGCCCCGATGCCGAAGAATTCGATGATGATGATTTCCCCGAGGTTGGCGAATTATTTGCCGATACAATGGTTTTGACATGCGCAGCCTTCTCTTAATTGTCGTAATTTTTGTCGCTCTGTCCGGGGTTGGGCTTTGGGCGACGGGCAGCATGGATCAGCTGGCTATCTGGGCCGCCAATGGCCAGCGCGAGTTTCAAAATGCCATGGCGCGCGCCTTGCGGGCTTTGCGCGCCGGTGATCCGCAGGCCTTGATGACGCTGCTGATGGTTTGCTTTACTTACGGATTTTTTCACGCCGTCGGACCGGGCCATGGCAAGGTTCTGATCGGCGGCTACGGCGTTGGGCGGCGCATCGGGCTGGTGCGGCTGTCGTCAATTGCGCTGGTGTCGTCGCTGGCCCAATCGCTTAGCGCCGTTACGCTGGTTTATACTGGGGTATTTTTTCTGAACTGGTCCAGCAGAAAGATGATTGATATCACCGAAAACATCATGGCGCCGGTCAGTTATGCCGCGATTTCCCTGATCGGGGTCTGGCTGTTGTGGCGCGGATTGCGGGGTTTTTGGAAGCTGTCAAAGCCCCGCCACAACAGCAATTCTGACGGAACCTGTAGCGATTGCGGCCATCGCCATGCGCCAACTGCCGACGAAATCTCCGGGCTGCATTCCTGGCGCGATGCGTTGATTTTGATCGGCGGGATTGCAATTCGGCCTTGCACGGGCGCGCTGTTTTTGCTGGTTCTGACTTGGCGCATGGATATCCAGATGGCCGGAATTTTAGGCGCGCTGGCCATGGGGCTGGGCACGGGCAGCGTAACCGTGGCGGTGGCGATTGCCTCGGTGACATTTCGCAAATCCGCCCTGATGTCGGCGGGCACATCGGCGCGGCTTGCGGTTATGGTGCCGGTTCTGGAGGTTCTGGCTGGCTCTCTGGTACTAATTATCGCGCTGCAATTATTGCGGATATCCTTGTAGGCGCGGCTTGCCCAAGTCAAAATTCTAGCCTAAGCCTGCCCGATGACCAAACCCGAAATGACATACCGCACACATACGCGTGCCACCTTGATGCTGGGCTTGCCGTTAATCGGTAGCCACCTGGCGCAATTTTCGATCCACATGACCGACATGTTGATGCTGGGATGGTATGATATCGAGGCATTGGCGGCCGTTACATTGGCCGGATCCTTCTGGTTTTTGCTGTTCATCATGGGGTCTGGTTTTGCCTTTGCGGTTGCGCCGATGGTGGCCAGCGCCCAAAGCGGCAGGCGGCCCCAAGAGGTGCGCCGTGTGACGCGCATGGGCATGTGGATTTCGCTGATTTATGGCGTGGCGGTGTTGCCGTTGATGTATTTTTCCGCGCCGATCCTGATTGCCTTGGGCCAAGATGAAAAAATTTCCGCGCTGGCACAGGAATATCTGCGGTTTGCCTGCCTTGGCACTCTGCCGGCCCTGCTGGTGATGGTGCTGAAAAACTATCTGGCGGCCGTTGGGCGGGCCGGTATTGTGCTGTGGATCACGCTTATTGCGTTTGTGTTGAATGCGCTGATAAATTACGCGCTGATCTTCGGCAATTTCGGCGCACCCGAGCTGGGCGTGCGCGGTGCCGCGATTGCCTCGGTTCTGACGCACGGCTTGTCGTTTGTTGCCATGGCCGTCTTTATCGTGCGCGCGCTGCCAAAACACGCGATGTTCCAGCGGTTTTGGCGCCTTGATCGCGAGGCCTTTGGCGCGGTGTACAAACTGGGCTGGCCGATCGGGCTGACCAACCTTTCCGAAAGCGGGCTATTTACCGCATCGGCCATTCTGGTCGGCTGGATCGGCACGGCCGAATTGGCGGCACACGGAATTGCGCTGCAACTGACGGCGCTGGCCTTTATGATACAGGTCGGGTTTTCAAACACCGCAACCATCCGCGCCGGAGAGGCCTTTGGGCTGCATGATGCCTTTGGTTTGAAACGCGGTGCGCTGGTTTTGATTGCAATGTCTATGTTTACAACCATTTTGGTGGTGATCGCATTTCTTAGCATCCCCGAGCCGCTGGTTGGCCTATTTTTAGACCCCAATGATCCCGGTCGCGGCCAAATTATTGCCATCGGAGCCAGTCTGTTGGCGGTGGCGGCGTTATTTCAGTTTGTCGACAGCGCACAGATTGTTGCGCTGGGCTTGTTGCGCGGGGTGCAGGATACCAAAGTGCCGATGGTCATCGCCGCGGTGGCCTATTGGCCGTTGGGATTGGGGTCCAGTTATCTGTTTGGTTTTGTGTTTGATATGGGGGCCGTCGGGGTTTGGCTGGGGCTGGTTGTCGGGTTGGCGGTGGCCGGTATTTTGATGATGCACCGGTTCTGGACCAAAGGCGTGCAGATTTAGCCTGCGCAATTTTGGCTTGACCAAACGGGCCGCATCAACCACCTTGCTCTGATGTTTCCAATCCGTGATCATAATCCGTCCAGCCAAACGCCCTATGTCACCTACAGCCTAATGGCCGTAAACATTGCGGTGTTTGTTATTTTTTGGTTGATTTTGCCAGATACCCAAGCCGTCAATCAGTTTTATTCAAGCTGGGGCATGGTGCCGATCCGCATTACAGAATGCCCGAACTTTGGCCAACATTACACCATTATTACCTCGATGTTTCTGCACGGAAGCCTTCTGCATCTGGCCGGTAACATGTTGTTTTTATGGATATTTGGTGACAACATGGAAGATCGCATGGGCCACGGCGGCTTTGTGCTGTTTTACTTTGCGGTTGGCTTTGCGGCCGGTTTTGTCCAACTGTTATCGGACCCGCTATCCTATGTGCCGGTGATTGGCGCATCGGGCGCGATTGCCGGTGTGATGGGGGGCTATCTGTTGCTGTTTCCAAAGGCAAAGATCGATATGTTGTTCATTTTTATTATCTTTCCGCTGCCCGCCTGGGTCATGTTGGGCCTGTGGTTTGGCATGCAAATAGTTGGCGGGGTTACGATGGATGCACAAACCGGAGGCATTGCCTATTGGGAGCATTCCGGCGG
>CAYYXZ010000150.1:0-4369 GCA_964475715.1 uncultured Marinosulfonomonas sp.
GCTTAGCAAATCAACAATATCGCGCCCGGTTGCACCGCGGATCACCATGCCGATTACATGGGTGTCAATCGAAACATACTGCCAGCTTTGCCCGGGTTCGCGCGTCCGCACGTTTAGCGCTGCGGCAAAGCCGTCCATCGTGCCGTCTAGCGCCAAAACCCGCCCCATGCGGTTAATATCCGAATGAAAATCAAAGTAATCCTCGTTAAATTTCACCCCGCTTGCCATGTTCAGAACATTGCGGATACTGGCCCCGTCATAGGCCGTTCCAACCAGTTTCGGGGCGTATTTGGTGACAGGATCATCCAACGATTCGATCTGGCCATCCGCCATCACAATGCCCAGCAGGGCCGAAAGATAGCTTTTGGCAATCGACCATGAAATGCGCAGATCATCGGCCCCGGTGCCCAGAAAATAATCTTCGGCAACGATTTTGCCATCCTTCAGCACCAGCAAAGACGTGATGCGGCGCGCCTTGATCCAGTCGTTAACAGCAGCGGGCAGAACGACACCGTCTCTGACGGGCAGGGGGCTGACATCTTTGTCGCCACGGCTAAGGGTGCGGGTTAAAAACATCGTATCCATGTTGCTGAAATTATGGACTATTTTTTCTTTTGTGAACAGGCTGTTAACGGCCAAAAGACGGGTGATTTGCTCGCGCTGCCAAAAGGCGACAGCGGCGGCAATAATTAACAGAATAACGATTGAACGAAAAGTATATTTGAAAAACATAGCCATAATTTACCCCTGATGCGCCCCGTTTGATAATGTTTTGACGAATGCCAACACTTGTTCTACCGTTTCACCGGCCCCGATTTTAGCAACGATGGCCGAACCCACGACCGCGCCATCGGCCACCTCGGCCACGGCTTTGGCTTTTTGCGGCGTGTTGATGCCAAAGCCGACAATCACCGGAAGATCGGTTTGCGCTTTGATGCGTGCCACTTGGGGGCCGATATCGGTGGTCTGGGCCTCGGCGGCACCGGTGATGCCGTTGATCGAAACATAATATAAAAACCCCGAGGTATTTTGCAAAACTTTTGGCAAGCGCTGCGCATCGGTCGTCGGGGTGGCCAGCCGGATGAAATTCAGGCCCGCATTTTGCGCCGGAATGCACAGCTCATCGTCTTCTTCGGGGGGCAGATCAACCACGATCATGCCATCAATTCCGGCCGCTTTGGCATCGGTTAAAAACCGGTCGACACCGCGATTGTAAATCGGGTTGTAATACCCCATCAGCACAATCGGCGTCAGATCATCGGTTTTGCGAAATTCGCGCGCCAGATCCAGCGTGCGCTCCAGCGTCATGCCCGCGGCCAAGGCGCGTTGCCCGGCCAGCTGAATTGTCGGGCCATCGGCCATCGGATCGGTAAAAGGCAGGCCCAGCTCGATCACATCCACACCGGCGCCGGGCAGCCCTTTGACGATGGCAAGCGAGGTTTCAAAATCGGGATCGCCGGCCATAATATATGACACAAATGCCTTTTTTCCGCTCTTGCGCAATTGCGCGAATTTTTTATCGATGCGTGTCATGATTGGCCCTTTGGTATTGTATTTTCTGGTGTGCGCCAAATTGGCGGGAAAATCAATGCCTGCTTGACCTTGCCCGCCACTG
This sequence comes from uncultured Marinosulfonomonas sp., assembly GCA_964475715.1. Taxonomy (GTDB): domain Bacteria; phylum Pseudomonadota; class Alphaproteobacteria; order Rhodobacterales; family Rhodobacteraceae; genus Profundibacter. The sequence goes on from CAYYXZ010000150.1 coordinate 1,616, forward strand.
CGCCATAGATGCGCCAACAGTTTTTTCGCAGGAGTTTGGGCCATGGGCTTTAAGATGGGTATCGTGGGTTTGCCAAATGTGGGCAAATCGACATTGTTTAACGCGCTAACGAAAACCGCGGCGGCGCAGGCGGCGAATTTTCCGTTTTGCACGATCGAGCCAAATGTCGGCGAGGTTGGTGTGCCCGATGCGCGGCTGGATAAACTGGCCGCGATTGCCCAATCCAAACAAATCATCCCGACCCGCATGACGTTTGTTGATATCGCCGGTCTGGTCAAGGGGGCCTCCAAAGGCGAGGGGCTGGGCAACCAGTTTTTGGCCACGATCCGCGAGGTTGACGCGATTGCCCATGTGCTGCGTTGTTTTGAGGATGGCGATGTCACCCATGTCGAGGGGCGCGTTGATCCGGTTGAGGATGCGGCCACCATTGAAACCGAATTGATGCTGGCCGATATGGAATCGATTGAAAAGCGTTTGCAAGGCATCGTTCGCAAGGTGCGCGGCGGTGACAAAGAGGCCGTGCAGCAGGAACGTTTGCTAACCGCTGCACTTGCGATGTTGGAAGAGGGCCGGCCCGCGCGTTACGTCGAGGTGGACGAAGATGACGTTAAGGCCTGGAAAATGCTGCAACTTTTGACGACAAAACCGATTCTTTATGTTTGTAATGTCGAAGAAGACGCATCGGCCAAGGGCAATGAACATTCCGCCCGTGTGGCTGAAATGGCGGCGGATCAGGGCAATGCGCATGTGATTATTTCGGCCCAGATCGAGGAAGAAATCAGCCAGTTGGAAGCGGATGAGGCCGAAATGTTCCTAACCGAAATGGGGCTGGAGGAAGCCGGTCTGGACCGTTTGATTCGCGCGGGTTATGGTCTGTTGCATCTGGAAACCTATTTCACCGTTGGCCCCAAAGAGGCCCGCGCCTGGACGATAAAACAAGGCACTCTTGCGCCCAAAGCGGCCGGTGTGATTCACGGTGATTTCGAGCGTGGATTTATTCGGGCTGAAACTATCGCTTATGCTGATTTTATCGCGTTAAATGGCGAAGCCGGTGCCAAAGAAGCCGGTAAAATGCGGGTCGAGGGCAAAACTTACGAGGTTAAGGACGGCGATGTGATGCATTTCCTGTTTAATACTTAGGCGCAGGATTAATGGATGCTGAGCCTAGGATTTGAGGTTTCCGCCGGTTGTTTACATATTAAATATCACAGCTTAACCAACCTTAAAGTGTTTGGATAATTTCAGGCCCTGACCCTGATAATTCGAGGCAAGGTCGGCCCCGTAAAGATTGTCCGGCACGGCGGCCATTTTCTCGTAAACCAGCCGGCCAACGATCTGGGCATGTTCCAGCACAAACGGTGCCTCGTGGCAGCGCACTTCAAGCACCCCGCGCGCGCCCTTTCCGCCGGCCGCGGCATGGCCAAAACCCGGATCGAAAAAGCCTGCGTAATGCACCCGAAACTCACCGGCCATGGCCAAATAAGGTGCCATTTCAGCTGCGCAATCGGGCGGAATATGCACAGCCTCGCGGCTGACCAGAATGTAGAATGCGCCGGGGTCCAGAATGATGCGCCCCTCGTTTGTGTGGATCGGCTCCCAATAATCATTGGGCCGGTAATGGCCGATATTATCCAGATCAATCAAGCCGGTATGGGGCTTGGCGCGATAGCCGACCAGATTGCCGGTTTCAGGGCGTAAATCCACCGAAAACCCAAGACCGTGGTCAATATGCGCCGGCCCATCCACCAGCGCGTGTTTTTTGTGACGGGCGCGCAAATCATCGTCGCTTAGCACCGCTTGTCCGGCGCGAAACCGGATCTGGTTCAGGCGCATGCCCGGACGCACCAGCACCGAGAATGATCGCGGGCAAATTTCGGCATAAAGCGGGCCGCAATAACCCGGGGCGATGCGGTCAAATTCAACGCCATTATCGGTGATGGTGCGGGTTAACAGATCTAGCCGGCCGGTCGAGGATTTGGCATTGGCCACCGCCTGCACGTCTTGGGGCAAGGCAAGGCTTTCCATCAGTGGCACCAGATAAACCGCGCCTTTTTCCAGCACAGCCCCGTTGGTTAAATCAATCCGGTGCATTTCAAATTCACTTAAACGCTCCATTACCGAGGCATTGGCTCCGGTTAAAAACGAGGCGCGAACGCGGTAAGCAATTGATCCCAAACGTAAATCAATGGATGCGGGTTGAATTTGTTCCGCTGTGATTTCGGGGTTGGCCGTGATTTGGCCGGCCGCGATCATGGTTTGCAACATGTGATCAGCTAAAACGCCGGTGTTTGCTTTGGTGTTTGTGCTGCTCATTTTTCAGCCCCTAAATAAGCCAAACCGCCCGACACCGTTTTGGTGCGGACGGTTTTGAAAATGGTCGGGCTAGCAGGACTTGAACCTGCGACCTTCCGTCCCCCAGACGGACGCGCTACCAGACTGCGCCATAGCCCGAATTGGCCCCCTACATAATGCTTTTGCGCCCCGTGGCAAGCCGTAAAACCCATAATCCGGCTTAGCTTTCGCTCTTTGGGTCAATGCTGTCGCGCATTTTGCTCTGCAATGCTTCCAGACGGCCGAAAATCGAAGATAATTGCGGTTTTTCTTCCGGTTGTTGTGCCGGATCGGGTTTATTTTCTTCGGGTGTTGACACGGGATCCGGTTCGGTTTTCTCAGGCTCAGGCTCATCATAAATAGGTGTAGATTCAGGTTCTAGAGCGGGAGTTTCGAATTCCAGTTCAGGAACCGGCTCAGAAA
>CAYYXZ010000150.1:4384-5327 GCA_964475715.1 uncultured Marinosulfonomonas sp.
TATTTTTTTTTTGGTTTTTCTTGTTGTGGCGGTGCCGGTTTTTGTTTATTGTCTTTGGCCACGGGATCCGGTTCGGTTTTCTCAGGCTCAGGCTCAGGCAATTCAGAAATTGGTGTAGATTCGGGTTCTAGCTCGGGTGTTTCGAATTCCAGTTCAGGCACCGGCTCAGAAATTTCCGGTTCTGGCGTGTCGGAAATAGGCACAGGTTCGGGCCGAGAGGTTTCGAACGCAGGTTCAGGCTCTGGATCGAAAAGTTCGGGTGTTTCGGGAATTGGTGCAGGCTCGGATTCAGGCAATTCGAGTTCCGGTTCAATATCCGGTTCGGGCACAGGTTCGGGCACAGGTTTCGGCACAGGATCAGGTTGCGCCGTGATCTTGGGGGCAACGTCTGCCTCGATTATGTCACCAATTTCCGCATCAACGGGCTGCGAGAGTTCAGAAATACTATTCACCCCTTCACTGCTCAGCCGTTTTTGCACACCCTTTATCGTCATCCCGTCTTCGTGCAGCAGCTTTTTGATCCCCCCCAGCAGGCGCATATCTGCGGGGCGGTAATATCGGCGTCCGCCAGCCCGCTTTACCGGTTTGACTTGCGCAAATTTGCTCTCCCAAAATCGTAAAACATGGGCGGGGGTATCGAGCCAGTCGGCGACTTCGCTGATGGTTCTGAATGCGTCGGGGGATTTGGCCAATGTTGGGGTCCTAGCGTTTATTGCCGGCCGCAACCCGATCTTTCATCAGGTGCGAAGGGCGAAAGGTAAGAACCCGGCGTGGCGAAATGGGAACCTCTTGGCCGGTTTTGGGGTTGCGCCCGATGCGCGCGGCCTTGTCGCGCACACCAAAGGTGCCAAAAGATGAAATTTTCACAGATTCACCGCGCACTAACGCGTCCGACATATGCCCAAGCACGCTCTCGACCAGCTCCGAACTTTCATTGCGACTT
>CAYYXZ010000151.1:0-5322 GCA_964475715.1 uncultured Marinosulfonomonas sp.
GGAAGGTTTTGGCGATCTGATGTGGGGATCCGACATTAAGAAGCTGGATGTGGGCATCCCCCAGGGTGGCAATCTGTGGGTTGAGCAAAGCACCGCTTTTCTGGGTGGCCCCGAGTTCTTTGGCTTCTTTCTGGATTCACTGGATATTGTGGCCGCGATCGTGGCCGTGGCTTTGGTGGCCACGTTGGTGCTGTTTTCGCAATACACCAAAACCGGGCGCGCTTTGCGGGCGGTGGCTGATGACAATCAGGCCGCACTTTCCGTCGGGATTTCGCTGCGCACCATTTGGATCATCGTCTGGTCAATTGCGGGTTTTGTGGCGCTGGTTGCCGGCATTATGTGGGGTGCCAAATCGGGTGTGCAGTTCTCGCTGTCGTTGATTGCGCTAAAGGCCTTGCCGGTGTTGATGCTGGGCGGCTTTACCTCGATCCCCGGCGCGATTATCGGCGGGATGATCATCGGGGTTGGTGAAAAAATGTTTGAGTTTCTGATCGGTGCGCCATTTTTGGGCGGTGCCACTGAAAGTTGGTTTGCCTATGTTCTGGCGCTGCTGTTCCTTGTCTTTCGGCCCCAAGGGCTGTTTGGCGACAAAATTATCGAGAGGGTTTGATCAATGCTGTATCGTGAAGCCGGTGATTTCAAAACGTCCTACGCTAAGGACAACCAGACCTTTCCGATTAAATTCGACCGGATCGCCTATTATTTGCTTTTGGCCGTCGCCTTTCTGGTGGTGCCGTTTTTCATCAATGATTACTGGGCCAATGTTATTTTTGTGCCGTTTTTGATCTTTGTGATTGCCACCTTGGGTCTGAATGTGTTGACCGGATATTGTGGTCAGCTGTCATTGGGCACCGGCGGGTTTATGGCGGTGGGGGCTTATTCCGCGTATAAATTGATGACGTCTTTTCCCGATGTCTCGATTGTCATCCACATTCTTTTGGCGGGTATAATTACGGCCGCGGTTGGTGCGGTGTTCGGCTTGCCCAGCCTGCGGATCAAGGGCTTTTATCTGGCGGTGTCCACGCTGGCCGCGCAGTTCTTTTTAGTCTGGCTGTTTAACCGGGTGCCGTGGTTTTATAACCATTCGGCCTCGGGTATGATTGCGGCACCCGAGCGCAAGGTTTTTGGCATTAACGTCACCGGTCCCAACGTGGATGCGTGGGCAATGTATATGATTTGCTTGGTGTTTGTGGTGGCTTGTGCGTGGCTGGTGCGCAACCTGACGCGCGGCCATATCGGGCGCCAATGGATGGCGATCCGCGACATGGATATTGCCGCAGAAATCATCGGGGTGAACCCGCTAAAGGCCAAGCTCTCGGCCTTTGCGGTTTCGTCCTTTCTTATCGGGATATCGGGGGCATTGCTGTTCACGGTTTACCTTGGTGCGGCCGAAGCGGGCGAGGCATTCGGGATTTCAAAATCCTTCCTCATCCTGTTTATGGTTATCATCGGCGGGCTGGGGTCGGTTCTTGGCTCGTTCGTGGGTGCAGCATTTATGGTTCTGATGCCGGTGTTGTTGAAGAATGTTCTGGTTGGCGGTTTTGGCTGGCCAACGGATTTGGCGGCGCATTTTGAATTTATCATTGTTGGCGGCCTGATCATATTTTTCCTGATCGTCGAGCCGCATGGCTTGGCCCAACTTTGGCGCCTGATTAAGGAAAAACTGCGGCTTTGGCCGTTCCCGCATTAAATCAATCATAACAGATCGGGCAAACCCCGACGTCTTGAATTTGAAACCAACGCAAGGAGAATTGAAATGAAACTTAAACTCGCAACCATGGCTGTTACGGCCTTGATGATGGCAGGTCCGGTGATGGCCGATCTGGTCTTCCCATCGCTGTCTTATCGCACCGGCCCTTACGCGGCTGGCGGCATCCCGTTTGCCGATGGCTATGCCGATTATTTCACCCTGTTGAATGAGCGCGATGGCGGCATTGGCGGTGTGCTGACCCGGGTGCCGGAATGTGAAACGGCCTTTAATACGGCCAAAGGTGTGGAATGTTACGAGGCCACCAAGGGCGACGGTGCGCTGATTTATCAGCCGCTTTCAACCGGCATCACCTATCAGCTTATCCCCAAAGCCACGGCCGACGATATTCCGATGTTAACCAAAGGATACGGGCGGACTTCTGTTTCCAATGGCCGGGTATTTAGCCATATTTTCAACTTTCCGGCCCATTACTGGGATGCGGCATCGGTTGCGATAAAGCATATTCTTGAAATAAATGGCGGCGATATTTCGGATAAGAAAATCACCTTGCTATTTCACAATTCGGCTTATGGAAAAGAGCCGATCCGCACATTGGAAAAGCTGGCTGAAAAGCATGGCTTTGCGTTTAACAGGTTGGCCGTTGATCACCCCGGTCAGGAGCAAAAATCGCAATGGTTGCAAATCCGTCGTGAAAGACCTGATTATGTAATCATGTGGGGCTGGGGTGTGATGAATCAGGTCGCCATTCAGGAAGCCGCCAACATCCGTTTCCCGATGGAGAATTTCATCGGCGCATGGTGGTCCGGTGCCGATCATGATGTGTTGCCGACAGGTATGGCCTCGCATGGTTACAAGGCGCTGGCGATGCACAGCCTTGGTAGCGATTTCCCGATTTTTGATGATATCCAGAAATATGTGGTGGATAGAGGCAAAGCATCCGGTGTCGGAGATCAGATCGGCAATGTGCTTTATAACCGCGGTTTATACGCGGCCATGTTAGCCGCCGAAGCTGTTCGAACCGCTCAGGAAATGCATGGCGTGGCCGATATTACATCGGGCCAGATGCGCGATGGTCTGGAAGCGCTGAAAATCACCGAAGAGCGGATGAGCGAATTGGGGATGCCAAACTTTGGCCCATCGTTTCAGGTTACCTGTGAAAATCACGGTGGTCCGGGCATGGTTGCGGTATCTCAATGGGATGCCAAGGCCAAAGAATGGAGCCTGATTACAGATTTCATTGAATCCGACAAAGACATTATTCTGCCGTTAATCGAAGCGGATTCACTGGCTTATGCTGCGGAAAACAATATCACTTTGCGCGATTGCAAATAAATTCAGCTGTCCGGGCTGCCCCCTGTGGCCCGGACAATTCGTTTAATAATGACAATTCGTTTGATAATTATGGATAATTACCATGCTTGACGCGGCCCCCAAAACCAAAGAAATTATTCTGGATGTCAACAACATCGAGGTGATTTATAATCACGTGATCCTTGTGCTAAAGGGCGTCAGCCTGTCGGTTCCAAAAGGTGGAATTACCGCGCTGATGGGCGGCAACGGGGCTGGTAAAACCACCACTTTAAAAGCCATTTCAAACCTGCTGCAATCTGAGCGCGGCGAGGTTACCAAAGGAACAATCAGCTATAACGGCAAAGATATTAAGGGCATGAATCCGTCCGATATGGTGAAAATGGGTGTCATTCAGGTGATGGAGGGGCGCCATTGTTTTGAGCATCTGACGGTCGAGGAAAACCTGATGACCGGCGCCTACACGCGGCGCGACGGCAAGGCGGCTGTGGCGGCGGATCTCGAGATGGTTTACAGTTATTTTCCACGCCTCAAGGAGCGCCGAAAGTCGCAAGCCGGCTATACTTCGGGTGGCGAGCAGCAGATGACGGCGATTGGTCGCGCCTTGATGAGCCGCCCTGAAACCGTGCTGCTGGACGAGCCGTCGATGGGTCTGGCGCCTCAGTTGGTCGAGCAGATTTTCGAGATTGTAAAGAAGATCAACGAGGAAGAGGGTGTGTCGTTTTTGCTGGCCGAACAGAACACCAACATGGCGCTGAAATACGCGCATTACGGCTATATTCTGGAATCGGGCCGCGTGGTGATGGATGGACCCGCTGCTGATTTGCGTGAGAATCCGGATGTCAAAGAATTCTATTTAGGGATCTCGGAAAAGGGGCGCAAATCGTTTCGCGATGTGCGCTCGTATCGTCGGCGCAAACGTTGGTTGTCTTGATGCGGGGTGACGTCATGAACTTTTTTGATAAACTGGAAACCCGCTCGGATGATGAGCGCGCCCACGATTTAGCGCAGGCATTACCGCTTTTGATCGCGCGTGCCAAAACCGCAGCAAGCATTGCGCCATTGCTGGAAAATGTTGTGCCATCCGCGATTTCTTCGGTGGCTGATCTGGCGCGTCTGCCGGTGGTTCGCAAATCCGAACTGGTTGCAGCTCAGGCCGATAATGCGCCTTTTGGCGGTTTCACCACGATTGGAGCGCATGAATTTGACCATATTCACCAATCTCCGGGTCCGATTTACGAGCCGGGAAAAATCAGCAATGACTGGTGGCGCATTGGCCGTTTTTTGCATGCTTGCGGCATCGGCAAAGGCGATATTATCCAGAACTGTTTTGGCTATCATTTAACACCTGCGGGCATGATTTTTGAATCCGGTGCGCGCGCGATTGGCGCGGCCGTGTTGCCTGCCGGAACCGGCCAAACCGAGCTGCAAGTGCGTGCCGCGCATGATGTGGGCAGCACGGCTTATGCCGGCACGCCCGATTATCTAAAGCTGATTTTGGACAAGGCCGAGGCGATGGGCCTGAAGCTAAATTTCAGCCGCGCGGCGGTTGGAGGTGGTGCGCTTTTCCCGTCACTGCGGGCCGAATACGCCGATCGCGGGATCTTGTGTTTGCAAAATTATGCCACCGCCGATTTGGGCAATATTGCTTATGAAACGCAGGCTCAGGAAGGCATGATTGTTGATGAGGGCGTGGTTGTTGAAATCGTCACACCGGGCACCGGAAACCCTGTGGCCGAGGGCGAGGTTGGCGAGCTTGTCGTGACCACGCTTAACCCCGATTATCCGCTGATCCGCTTTGCCACCGGTGATTTAAGCGCTGTGATGACGGGGGTTAGCCCGTGTGGGCGCACCAATATGCGCATTAAAGGCTGGATGGGGCGCGCCGATCAAACCACCAAGATCAAGGGCATGTTTGTGCGCCCCGAACAGGTGGCTGATTTCGTTGCCAAGCATGATGAAATTCACCGTGCGCGGGTGGTTGCCAGCCGCGATGGTGAAATGGATCTGATGACGGTGCAGATTGAAACTGAAATAACCGATGCCGGTGCCTTTGCGGCCAGCATTGTCGAGACCCTGAAATTAAAGGGCCGCGTGGAGCTGGTGCCCAAGGGCAGTTTGCCCAATGATGGCAAAGTGATTGATGATCAGCGGGTTTATGAGTAGGCTGGCTGGATGCCCTTTATAATTAAAGAGCATTTTTATGGGCGCTTTTGTCGCCGTTTATCAGCATCATGTCAACCAGTCTGATGTTTGATATGGCAATGCTTGGCGGGGTATTTATGGTGATGACATTTGTTGCC
>CAYYXZ010000152.1:0-5320 GCA_964475715.1 uncultured Marinosulfonomonas sp.
ATTTGCAGCCTTGCTCCAGCCCTCTTGGCAGTGATTTTCTAAGCCGTTCGGTTGTTGCGCACCGCGGCCTTCGATTGCCAAGAATTGGTCATTCAGCTCAGCTTTGGCGGATCATTTTTGTCATCATCATCGCCACCGCAAGATCCACAGCAAGAACCGCCGCCTTCTTTTTTGTCAGCCGTATCTGAGCCCGTGCCACAACAGCAAGTGTTAACGCCGATAATCGTATAAACCGCGCAAAACGAAGTCACCGCCGTAAACGCCATCACGGCTGCAATAATCAAGGCAATAATGCCCAGCGTGCCACTCACAAAACCGCCAAAATAGGCCCCGACCAAAACCACAGCCACAACCAGACGCGCAATCCGGTCAATTGATCCAACATTCTTTTTCATTTTCATTCTCCAGTAAAATTTCGTCCCGTTTCACAGATAGCAGCTATTGGAGCCATTTGGAATACCACCTGAAAATCATCCTAGCCCTGTCGCACGTTTTGCAAAAGCGGCAATAAATTCGACATGTCAGGCCCCTGCTCCAGACCGGTCAAAACCTTGCGCAGCGGCATAAACAGCCCCCTGCCCTTGCGCCCTGTTTCCAGCTTCACCGCCTTGGTCCACGCCCCCCAAGTGCCGCCATCGAACGGCCCCTCGGGCAATAAAGTCAGGGCATGGGCGACAAATTCCATGTCGGCCTCATCCACAACCGCCTCGGCCCCGTCCCGGCACAACGCCCACCAGCCCTCAAGATCGGCCAGCACCGTGATATTTTCACGCATCACACCCCAAAACGGCTCGGCCATATCCGCCGGCACACCCAGTTTGGCAATCAAATCAGACACCTCGGCAAAATCCAGCGCCTGATTGTAATGTGCGGTTAGCGGGAACAAATCATTCAAATCAAATTTCGTCGGTGCCGCGCCAAAATGGGCCAGCGTAAAGCCGTCAACCAGCCCGCCCATTTCGTGGCGCAGCTCTACCGGATCCGAGCTGCCGATCCGCGCCATGTGCGACAGCAACGCCATCGGCTGCACACCTTGGTCGCGCAAATCACGCAAGGCCAGCGTGCCAAGACGTTTCGAGAGCGGCTCGCCCTGTGGCCCGGTTAGCAGCGAATGATGCGCGAAATTGGGCACAGCACCGCCCAGCGCAGTAATAATCTGAATTTGCGTGGCCGTGTTGGTGACGTGATCAGATCCGCGCACCACATCGGTAATGCCAAAATCAATATCGTCACAAACCGAGGCCAGCGTGTATAAAAACTGCCCGTCCCCGCGAATTAAAACAGGGTCCGAAACCGAAGCCGCGTCAATCGACAGATCGCCCAAAATACCGTCGCTAAATTCAATGCGTTGCTGCTCCAGCTTAAAGCGCCAATGCCCCGCGCCGCGCTGCGCGCGCAATGCGGTTTTTTCAGCCTCGGACAGTGCCAGCGCCGCGCGGTCATAAACCGGAGGCTTGCCCATATTCAGCAGCTTTTTACGTTTCAAATCCAGCTCGGTCGGGGTTTCAAAACATTCATACAACCGCCCGGTGCTGCGCAATTGATCAGCCGCCGCGTTGTAACGATCCAGCCGGGTTGACTGTTTTTCAACCCGGTCCCAATTCAGGCCCAGCCACTCTAGATCCTGCTTGATCGCATCGGCATATTTTTCGGTTGAGCGCAGCGGATCGGTATCATCCAGCCGCAGCACAAACGTGCCGCCAGAGCGTTTGGCAATCAGGTAATTCATCAGCGCCGTGCGCAGGTTGCCAACGTGGATATAGCCGGTCGGGGATGGGGCAAAACGTGTGGTTGTCATGGTTTTCTCCTGTTGGCAGTCATTTTTCACAAAGGCGCGCGTTTGTCCAGCAAACATGCAGCTAAACACAATTTCATGGCTGTGGCGCGATTGGTTGAAAATAATATCAATACATTCGAATATGTGCTAGAAATAGAAAAACAGGGGATAGATAATGCCATTCAAACATCAAAAACTCAGCCGCCGCGCCGCGATTTTATCGGGGTTGTCGCTGCCTTTCATCAACACCTTGCCCGCATTGGCAACCGCGCCAATGCTGGGGGCGCAGACCACCCGGTTTAACCGGTTTATGTTGGGGAAATTCGAGGTCACAACCTTGCTTACCGAAACCCGAATACTGCCCAGCCCCCACGCGATTTTCGGCACCAACATTTCGGATGCCGAATTTGCGGCCGTTTCTGCTGCCGCCAATTTGCCCACCGACAAGGTGCAGTTTTATTTCACCCCGACCGTGGTCAATACCGGCAAGCAGCTGATCTTGTTTGATACCGGATTTAATGGCCAAACCGTTAGCGCCGCCTTGAAAGATGCCGGCTATTCCCCCGATCAGGTCGATGTGGTGGTGATTACGCATATGCACGGCGACCACATCGGCGGCTTAATGACGGATGGGCGCGAAACCTTTGTTAATGCACGTTATTTCACCGGGGCCGAGGAGCATAATTACTGGTCGTTTTCCAGTGACGAGCGTTTTGAAACCCACGTTATGCCGCTGGAAGATAAAATGGAGTTTCTAGACGGCGGCGATGCTGTTGCAGGTGGCATCACCGCGATGGCCGCATTTGGACACACGCCCGGGCACATGGCCTATATGATTGAAAGCGATGGCCAGCAGCTGGTGCTGATTGGCGATGCGGCCAACCATTATGTTTGGTCGCTGGCCCATCCCGATTGGGAGGTGCGCTTTGACATGGATAAATCCGCCGCCGCTGCCAGCCGGCGTGCGTTGCTGGGGATGTTGGCGGCAGATAAAATACCATTTATCGGCTTTCACATGCCGTGGCCCGCGCTGGGGTATGTCGCGCCGCGTGATAGCGGATTTAAATATGTGCCCGCCAGTTATCAGTTCACGATGGAGCCATAATCGCGCCCGTTATGAATTATCGCGCCACTGGTTCACAATCGGATAACGCCGGTCCAGCGAGAAGCTGCGCAGGCTCAGGCGCGGCCCCGGAGTGGATTGGAAGCGTTTGTATTCGCTGATATAAATCAGGTGTTCGATCTTTTTTACCATCTGGCGCTCGAACCCGTCTGCCACCAGATCGGCCACTGATTTTTCATCATCGACAAGCCCCGTCAGAATCTGGTCCAGCACATCGTAAGGCGGCAGGCTGTCATCATCGCGCTGATCTTCTCGCAGCTCGGCGGTGGGTGGCTTGTCAATCACGCGGGTCGGAATAATCTCGCCCGATGGTCCCATCATCCAGTCGCGTTTGTTGGCATTGCGCCAGCGGCAGGTTTCAAAGATGCGGGTTTTATACATGTCCTTGATCGGATTATAACCGCCCGCCATGTCGCCATAAATCGTCGCATAACCCACCGCGATTTCAGATTTATTGCCCGTGCTCAGCAACATTTCGCCAAATTTATTCGAAAGCGCCATCAACAAAAGCCCACGCAGGCGCGACTGGATGTTTTCTTCGGTCAGCCCCTCCTTGGTGCCTTCAAACAGCGGGGCCAGCGTGTTGGTGATGGCCGACCGCGCTTCGGAAATTGGCAGGGTATCATAGCGACAACCCAGATTTTTCGCGATTTCTTTGGCGTCATCCAGCGAGGCCTGCGAGGTGAATTCAGACGGCAACATCACGCACCGCAGATTTTCAGCGCCCAGCGCATCAACCGCAATGGTCGCCACAATCGCGCTGTCGATGCCGCCCGACAGACCCAGCAGCAGTTTTTTAAATCCGGTTTTGGCCACATAATCGCGCAGGCCCAGCACCATGGCGTGGTAATCCTGCTCCCAAACATCCGGCTGCGGGGCCAAATCACCCTTAAGCGCGCGCCAGCCATCGACGCCGCGAATAAAATCCACATGCGCGATGGTTTCGCTAAACGCAGGCAACAACAGCGCCAATTCCCCGCCCGGATTCAGCACAAATGAGGCCCCGTCAAACACCTGATCATCCTGCCCGCCAACCATATTCAGATAAACCAGCGGCAATCCGGTTTCGATCACGCGCTGCACCATCACATTCATGCGCACATCCAGTTTGGCGCGATAATAGGGTGATCCGTTGGGAACCAGCAGCATTTCAGCACCGGTTTCCTCAAGGGTTTCGGCCACATCGTCAAACCACGCATCCTCGCAAATCGGGCTACCGATGCGCAGATTTCCAACGCTGTAAGGCCCGCCCGGATCGGCAGAATCAAACAGGCGCATCTCGTCAAACACCGTTTCGTTTGGCAGGTGGTGTTTCAGGGCGCGGTGGCTGATTTTACCGCCCTGCAAAATATAATAGGCGTTATAAAGCTTGCCATCCTCGCGAAACGGCCCGCCAATTGCCAGCGCTGGGCCATCGGCGCAATCGCGCGCCAATTGTTTGATCTGTGCCATAACATCGGCGATAAACGCCGGTTTCATCACCAGATCTTGCAGCTGATAACCGGTGCTGAACATTTCCGGCAGCGCCACCATATCGGCCCCTGCATCACGCGCTTGCGCCCAGGCATCGCGCGCTTTGGCGGCGTTTTCAGCCAGCGCACCGACCGTTGGATTAAGCTGTGCCAGTGTCAGGCGAAATTTATCCGACATTTGTTGCCCCCTATTGTTCACAAACGTTTTATTAACAGAGTTGCGCCCAAGTGAAAGCCTTGATCGGCGCAAAATATCGTTGTCAGGCGCGCTTGGCTGAACTAGGTTCGGGTTAAACAGACCTAGGGGGCCAATGTGCTTTTCAACAATACAGCGATAAAAACCGCGTTGGTCGGCATGCTCAGCGCCATTTTGTTAAGCTTTGCGATGGCGGGGGCCGGACTTGGCCAAAACACCGGCGCGGTTGAAACCAAACAATACGCTGATGGCGGCATTTATATCGGCACCTTTCTGGATGGCAAACGCCACGGCACCGGCACTTACCGGATGCCCAACGGCTATGAATACACCGGCGAATGGAAGCACGGTGAAATGACCGGCAGCGGGCGCGCTGTGTTTCCCAGCGGCATGATCTATGAGGGCAGCTTTCTTAAGGGCAAAATCCACGGCTTTGGCAAAATTATCTTTGTTGACGGCAGCACCTTTGAGGGCGATGTGGCCGATGGTAAAATCACCGGAAACGGCATCAGGATTTATGCCAACGGGGTGATCTATGAGGGTGGTTTCAAAAACGCGCTGCACCACGGCATCGGCACAATGAGAAGCCCAAACGGCTATGTTTATCAAGGCGAATGGGTTGACGGCGTTAAACAGGGTCAGGGCCAGGTCACCTATCCCGATGGATCGGTTTATAAAGGCACGTTTGTTAAAGGTTAGCGAGAATGATTTGGCAAAATGACCAACACCGATGGCATGGTTTACGAGGGCGG
>CAYYXZ010000153.1:0-5276 GCA_964475715.1 uncultured Marinosulfonomonas sp.
CAGCCACAGATATTGCGCCACATTGGTATCCTGATATTCGTCAACCAGAATATATTTGAATACGCGCTGATATTGGGTCAAAATATCACTGTTCTGCTGAAATATCGTCACCACATGCAGCAACAAATCGCCAAAATCCACCGCATTCAGCGTCTTTAGCCGCGCCTGATAGGCCGCGTATAATTCCAGCCCCTTGCCATTAAACATCCCGGCCTCGGACACTGGAACGCTCGCGGGCACCCACGCCCGGTTTTTCCAGCCATCAATCACACCGGCCAACGCGCGCGCAGGCCAGCGTTTATCATCAATTCCCGCCGCCCTGATCAGCTGTTTCAGCAGCCGGATCTGATCATCGGTATCCAAAATGGTAAAATTGCTCTTTAGCCCAACCAGCTCGGCATGGCGGCGCAACAATTTCACACAAATCGCATGAAACGTGCCCAACCAAGGCATCCCCTCCACGGCTTCACCCAACATCCGCCCGACCCGCAACTTCATCTCGCGCGCCGCCTTATTGGTAAAAGTCACCGCCAGAATTTCATTGGGCCGCGCCTTGCCGGTGTTTAGCAAATGCACAATCCGCGCGGTCAACGCCTTGGTCTTGCCCGTGCCCGCCCCCGCCAGCATCAAAACCGGCCCATCCACCGCCTCAACAGCTTGCCTTTGGGCCGGATTCAACCCCTCCAAATACGGCGCAGGGCGCGCAGCCATCGCACGCGCGGCCAAACCTAAAGGCGCATTATTTTCATCAAAATCGCTCATTTCCAAATTCCTAACCCAATTCTCTCCCAAACGAAAGCCTTGTTCACACTATGTTCCGCTATTATTGTTCTGCTAAATATCCGCGCCGCAGGCATCCGACCCGACAAGCCGCAAAACAGCCAATATCGAATTTACCTCGCACCCCATTCGCGATATAAACATCCGCAACCCCAAATAGCTAAGAGGCCCTGACATGACCAATTTCAACAAAATCCTAATCGCCAACCGTGGTGAAATTGCCATCCGCATCATGCGGGCGGCCAATGAAATGGGCAAGAAAACCGTGGCCATCTTTGCCGAGGAAGACAAGCTGAGCCTGCACCGTTTCAAGGCCGACGAGGCCTACCGCATTGGCCAAGGGCTGGGACCGGTCGCGGCCTATCTCAGCATCGAGGAAATCATTCGCGTGGCCAAAATGTCGGGTGCCGATGCGATCCATCCGGGCTATGGTTTTTTGTCGGAAAACCCCGAATTTGTCGATGCTTGCACGGCGGCCGGCATCGTCTTTATCGGTCCCAAAGCCGAAACCATGCGCAAGCTGGGCGACAAGGCAAGCGCGCGAAATGTAGCGATCCAAGCCGGCGTTCCGGTGATTGCCGCCACCGAAGTTCTGGGCGATGACATGGATAAAATCAAGGCGCAGGCCGCCGAGGTGGGTTATCCCTTGATGCTAAAGGCCAGCTGGGGCGGCGGCGGGCGCGGTATGCGCGCGATAAATTCCGAGGACGAGCTGGAAGAGAAACTGCTGGAAGGCCGCCGCGAAGCCGAGGCCGCCTTTGGTAACAGCGAGGGTTATCTGGAAAAAATGATCATCCGCGCCCGCCACGTCGAAGTGCAAATTCTGGGCGATAAATCGGGCGAAATCTATCATTTATTCGAGCGCGACTGCTCGGTTCAGCGGCGCAATCAAAAGGTGGTTGAACGTGCGCCCGCGCCTTATTTATCCGAAGATCAGCGCGTCGAAATCTGCGCTTTGGGTCGTAAAATTTGCAGCCATGTCGGGTATGAATGCGCCGGAACCGTTGAATTTTTAATGGATATGGACACCGGCACCTTTCATTTCATCGAGGTAAATCCGCGGGTTCAGGTTGAGCACACCGTCACCGAAGAAGTCACCGGCATCGACATCGTGCAGGCCCAGATCCTGATTTCCGAGGGCAAATCACTGGCCGAGGCCACCGGCAAAGCCGACCAATCCGAGGTCCGGCTGAACGGTCACGCGCTGCAATGTCGCATCACCACCGAGGATCCGCAGAATAATTTCATCCCCGATTACGGCCGCATCAGCGCGTATCGTTCGGCCACCGGCATGGGCATCCGGCTGGATGGAGGCACGGTTTATGCCGGCGGGGTGATCACGCGGTATTACGACAGTTTGCTGGTAAAAATCACCGCCCACGCCCAAACGCCCAAGGCCGCGATTGCCCGCATGGACCGGGCTTTGCGCGAATTTCGGGTGCGCGGGGTTTCGACCAATATCGCCTTTGTTGAAAACCTGCTGCGCCACCCGACATTTCTGGACAACAGCTACACCACCAAATTCATCGACAACACACCCGCGCTGTTCAAATTCTCCAAACGTCGTGATCGCGCCACCAAAATTCTGACCTACATCGCCGATATCACCGTAAACGGCCACCCCGAAACCGATGGCCGCCCCCGGCCCGCAGCCCAGATAAAACTGCCCCAACCCCCTGAAGTTTCTGCGCCACAAAGCGCGCCGGCGGCCGGCACCCGCAACTTGCTGGATGAAAAGGGACCGGGTGCCGTGGCCGATTGGATGCTGGCCCAAAGGCAGCTTCTGCTGACCGATTGCACCATGCGCGACGGGCACCAATCCTTGCTGGCCACCCGGATGCGCTCCATCGATATGATCCGCGTGGCGCCAAATTACGCCGCCAATATGAACCGGCTGTTTTCGATCGAATGCTGGGGTGGTGCGACGTTTGATGTGGCCTACCGGTTCTTGCAGGAATGCCCGTGGCAGCGCCTGCGTGATCTGCGCAGCAAGATGCCAAATATCATGACCCAGATGCTGCTGCGCGCCAGCAACGGCGTTGGCTACACCAATTATCCCGATAATGTGGTGCAGGAATTTGTGCGTCAGGCCGCGGTTAGCGGGGTTGATGTTTTTCGGGTGTTCGATTCACTGAACTGGGTTGAAAACATGCGCGTTGCCATGGATGCGGTGATTGAATCGGGTAAGGTTTGCGAGGGCACAATTTGTTACACCGGCGATATTATGAACCCGGAGCGGGCCAAATATAACCTGAAATATTATGTGGCCATGGGGCAGGAATTAAAGGCGGCGGGGGCGCATGTTTTAGGCCTCAAAGACATGGCGGGGTTGCTAAAACCGGCCTCGGCGGCGGTGCTGGTGCGGGCCTTGAAAAACGAAGTCGGGCTGCCGATCCATTTTCACACCCATGACACATCGGGCATTGGCGGCGCGACCATTTTAGCGGCCTCGGATGCGGGCGTTGATGCGGTCGATGTGGCAATGGACGCATTTTCGGGCGGCACGTCGCAGCCCTGCATGGGTTCCATCGTCGAGGCCCTGCGCCACACCCCGCGCGACACCGGCATCAACATCGCCAGACTGCGCGAAATTTCCGATTACTGGGAGTCCGTGCGCGCCCAATACGTGGCCTTTGAAAGCGGGCTGGCGGCCCCGGCATCCGAAGTTTACCTGCACGAAATGCCGGGTGGGCAATTCACCAACCTCAAGGCTCAGGCCCGCAGTCTGGGGCTTGAAGATCGCTGGCACGAGGTGGCCCAAACCTATGCCGATGTGAACCAGATGTTTGGCGATATCGTCAAGGTCACGCCATCCTCAAAGGTGGTTGGAGACATGGCATTAATGATGGTTTCCCAAGGGCTTAGCCGCGATCAGGTCGAAGATCCGGCCACCGAGGTTTCCTTTCCCGACAGCGTTATCGACATGCTGCGCGGCAATCTGGGCCAGCCTCCGGGCGGCTTTCCGCAGGCGCTGATAAACAAGGTGCTAAAGGGCGAAAAACCCGACACTTCGCGCCCCGGCGCCCACCTAAAACCCGTTGATCTTGAGGCCACTCGCGCCGATCTGTCCAAACAGCTCGAGGGCTTCAAGGTTGATGACGAAGATCTGAACGGATACCTGATGTATCCCAAGGTTTTCCTTGATTACATGGGCCGCCACCGCACTTACGGGCCCGTGCGCACCCTGCCCACACGCACCTTTTTCTACGGGATGGATCCGGGCGAGCAAATCACGGCTGAAATTGCCCCGGGCAAGACCCTTGAAATCCGCCTGCAAGCGGTGGGCGAAAGCAACGAGGATGGCGATGTTAAGGTGTTCTTTGAGCTAAACGGGCAGCCGCGCAGCATTATCGTGTCCAACCGTTTGATCAAATCCCAAACCACCCAACGGCCAAAGGCCCAGGAAGGCAACCCGGATCACATCGGCGCACCAATGCCTGGCGTGGTTGCGACAATGGCCGTTTCGGTGGGTCAAAAGGTGCATCAGGGTGATCTGTTGCTGACAATCGAGGCGATGAAAATGGAAACCGGCATCCACGCCGAACGCGATGCAACGATAAAGTCTGTGCATGTCCAGGCCGGCGGCCAGATCGACGCCAAGGATTTGATGCTGGAGCTGGAATAATATCTCGCCCGTTTTCTTCTTTTCTTAAATACCTGCGCCGCAGGCAATAGCGCTTTGGGCCAACGGCTCAAAGCGGCGGGGCGTTGCACAACGTGCAGCGCAACCCCTACAATCTCCAGCGCGCCACGAAAAAATTCACAGCCAGCCCCATTTTCCCCTTGCGGCTCGACAAAGCAGCGCTATATATCGCCAGACCATTCGGTAAGCGGGCGTAGCTCAGGGGTAGAGCATAACCTTGCCAAGGTTAGGGTCGGGCGTTCGAATCGCCTCGCCCGCTCCAGATGGTCAAACAAAAGCAGTTGGTTACGGTCAGGGTCACCTTCGGGTGGCCCTTCGTCGTTCAAGGGATTGCCAAATATTGCCAAACTCATTCAAGTTTTCCTTCCACACCAAGCTCAAAAACCGTGTTGCGCAGTGAAGATTTGGGGATGTGAAGGTAGTTCGTTTCAGTCACCCGTGACTGAGGTGAGTGCCCAACAAGCCGTTTGATTGTACTTAGCGGCACACCACGCAGATACTGGTAGCTGGTGAACGCCTTCCGTGCATTTGGGTGCGAACTTTATGGGCTTACCGTATCGTCGAACACCTGACCGTTTAATTGCCGACCTCAGTGACTTACGATAGTTGTTCATAGGCTTGTCCTTTCCATCACGGCTCGGGAACACCCAAGTCATGTTGGTTGATCGTTGTTGTTGCAACAGGTCCGTGGCCAAGCCTTCACCATCAACAACGCCGACCTTCAGCACCTTTCGGTCGAGGTCGATTGCATCCCACTTGAGTCGTTTGGCCTCACTCGGGCGTAGCCCCGTTTTGAACTGAACCGTCCCCAGTTTGCCGGAGGCTCCAAAGTAAGTATGGATGGAACCTATGG
>CAYYXZ010000154.1:0-5262 GCA_964475715.1 uncultured Marinosulfonomonas sp.
ATCTGCTCGAAAATTCCGGCCTCGGCCCGTTGATTGGCAGGGCATTCAGGCATGCGCGAGAGGGGGCGTTTGTAACGGCTGTAAAGCGTCTTGGCGGGGCCAATTCTCGCGGAACATCGCGCCCGCGATAGCCGCGTTGCAGGCAAAAGATGATGCCTGACAGCGCTTTTCACCTCTCGGGCATATAAAACCCTGCCGGTCAGTGGGGCATCTGGCCTTGGCACTCCACGCGGATTATTCGGCATTAGTGGCTTGATTTTGCTGAATTGTTCTTCCGATAGCCAAAATGTTCCAGACATGAAACCCTCCTTGTTTCATGCCTTGAATCATATTTCCGTTTATAGGTCTACGCCCTAGGGGCGGCACTAAAGCGGGACAGGGCCAAAGCGCTTTTTTTCGATAAACGCGGAGCGTCTCGGTTGCACCTCGGCCCGCCCCCAATCAGCATACTTGACTCTCGCGTTCGTCCCGATTAAACGCGCAGCAACATCCGGAAGTCCGTTAAACTTCCGGTCCTTGCACGCGCAAGGATCGCCCCCCGTCAGCGAGTTTCGCCCACGGGGGTGATTTGCATTTGATTTGGCACAGATTTAATCTGTAAGGAGCCGCGCATGTTTGAAAATCTATCCGAACGCCTTGGTGGTGTCTTTGATCGGCTGACCAAACAGGGTGCGCTTTCCGAGGATGATATCAAAACAGCGCTTCGCGAGGTTCGCGTGGCTTTGCTTGAGGCCGACGTTTCGCTGCCTGTCGCGCGTGATTTCATCAAAGCCATTTCCGAAAAAGCCGCCGGTCAGTCTGTTACCAAATCCGTCACCCCCGGTCAGCAGGTTGTCAAAATCGTGCATGACGAATTGGTGCATGTGCTGTCCGGTGACGATGAAAACGCCGGTGAGCTGAAAATTGATAACGCGCCTGCGCCAATTTTGATGGTTGGTTTGCAAGGCTCGGGTAAAACGACAACCACCGCCAAGCTGGCCAAACGCCTGACCGAAAAAAATGGCAAGCGCGTGTTGATGGCTTCATTGGATACCCAGCGCCCCGCGGCCCAGGAACAGCTGGCGATTTTGGGCAAACAGATCGGTGTTGATACCCTGCCGATCGTCAAGGGCCAATCTGCCGTTGCGATTGCCAAACGTGCCAAACAACAGGCGCTGATGGGCGGCTACGACGTTTACATTCTGGACACTGCGGGCCGGTTGCACATCGACAAGGTTTTGATGGACGAAGTGCAAGCCGTGCGCGACATTGCCAACCCGCGCGAAACCCTGTTGGTGGTCGATGGTTTGACCGGTCAGGATGCGGTTAATGTGGCCGAGGAATTTGACACCAAAGTCGGCGTTTCCGGCGTGGTCCTGACCCGGATGGATGGCGATGGGCGCGGTGGTGCGGCGCTCTCGATGCGCGCGGTTACCGGCAAGCCGATTAAATTTGTCGGCCTTGGCGAAAAGATGGATGCGCTTGAAGAATTCCACCCCGAACGTGTAGCGGGCCGGATTTTGGGCATGGGCGATATCGTTTCGCTGGTTGAAAAGGCGCAGGACACCATCGAGGCCGAACAGGCCGAACGCATGATGCGGCGGTTTCAAAAGGGTCAGTTCAACATGAACGATCTGAAGGCGCAGCTGGAACAGATGATGAAAATGGGCGGCATGGAAAGTATCATGGGGATGATGCCGGGCATGGGCAAGGTGAACCAACAGGCTGCTGATGCCGGATTTGATGCCAGTGTTTTGAAACGCCAGATTGCCCTGATCCAGTCGATGACCAAACGTGAACGTGCCAACCCCAAATTGCTACAGGCCAGCCGTAAAAAACGCATCGCGCGTGGTGCCGGAATGCAAGTGTCCGAGCTGAACAAGCTGATGAAAATGCATCGCCAGATGTCGGATATGATGAAAAAGATGGGCAAGGGCGGCATGTTGAAAAAAGCCATGGGCAGCATGTTTGGCAAAGGCGACCAAGGCATGGCGGGCGAGCTTGCCAACATGGACCCCAAGGCAATGAAGGCTGCTGCCAAACAAATGGGCGGGGGCTTGCCGGGATTGGGCGGGGCTGCGCTGCCGCCGGGTTTGGCAGGGTTTGGGAAGAAAAAATGATCTTTACCATTCCTACCCTTGAAACAGATCGCCTGACTCTGCGTGCATTAACAACAGAAGATTTCCCTGTTGTTGCAAAGTTTTATGCTTCTGAGCGATCACGCCATGTGGGTGGGCCTTTAACCGAAGAACAAAGCTGGCGGATTATGGCCGGCGAAATTGGCCATTGGACACTGCGCGGTTATGGCCGCTGGGCTGTGGCAGAAAAAGCGACCGGTGCGTTTTGCGGTATCATTGGGTTATGGAATCCAAATGGCTGGCCCGAACCTGAACTTGGCTGGGATCTAATGAACGGGTTTGAGGGCAAAGGTTACGCGACCGAGGCCGCTATTGTTGCGCGTGATTATGCATATACTACGTTGGGTTGGGAAACTGTTATAAGCCTTGTTGCTGCCGAAAATCAAGGGTCAGTCGCAGTTGCCAAAAGGATGGGTGCCGTTGCCGACGGGGTGTTTAACCATGTTCGTTTCGGAAAGCTGGAAATCTTTCGCCACCCCGCACCGGAGGCCTTGCAATGACCGACCCCGTCACCCGTGCAGCCGCCCTACTAAAAGACCACCGCGAAAGCATTGACCGGCTGGATTCGATCCTGGTTTACACCTTGGGCGAGCGCTTCAAACACACGCAGGCCGTGGGTAAACTAAAGGCTGAACATGCGTTGCCCGCCTCCGATCCTGCCCGCGAGGCCAAACAAATTGCACGACTTGAAGAGCTGGCTGGAAAGGCCAAGCTTGACCCCGAATTCGCCAAAAAGTTTCTGAATTTCATTATTCAGGAAGTCATCCAACACCACAATAAATTCAAAAAATGACAGGGCATTAAGCCCTTCAGCTAGCTAGGAAAATAGGAGAAACTAATCATGGCTATGAAAATCAGACTCGCACGCGGCGGTTCCAAAAAACGTCCATTTTATCGTATCGTTGCGGCAGACAGCCGCATGCCACGTGATGGCCGCTACATTGAAAAGCTGGGCACGTATGATCCGTTGCTGGCCAAAGATAGCGAAGAGCGCGTGAAAATGGATCTGGAGCGCATTCAATATTGGTTGGGCCAAGGCGCGCAACCATCGGATCGCGTTTCGCGCTTTCTGGAAGCTGCTGGCGTTGTTCCCAAAAAAGAGCGTAGCAACCTCAAAAAAGGCAAACCACACGCCAAAGCAGTTGAGCGCGCAGAAGAAAAAGCTGAAAAAGCGGCTGCATTGGCTGAAGCTGCCAAAGCACCTGCTGCTGAAGAAAAGGCTGCTGAGTAATCAGCAGAAACGGTTTTCTCATGCCTGATTTTTCTGATCAGTTTCGGCAAGAGCTTAACCAGCTACTGCGTTGGCGGCGTGATGTGCGCAGCTTTCGCAAAGAGCCAGTAGAGGATGCCATTGTCGAGCGTTGTCTGGCAACGTTCAATCTGGCGCCCTCTGTCGGGTTATCTGAACCTTGGCGTGTTGTGCGGGTGAAATCCGCAGATGCCCGCGCGGCCGCCTTGGCTAATTTCGAGACCTCCAACAATGATGCTTTGCAGGGTTATCACGGCAGAAAAGCCGAAATATATTCGGGTCTGAAACTTAGCGGGATGTATGATGCCCCGCATCAATTTGCGGTTTTTTCCGATGATAAAACTGAAAAAGGCACGAATTTAGGCGCGATGACCATGCCCGAAACCCGGCGTTATTCGGTCGTTGCGGCGATTACCCAATTCTGGCTAGCGGCCCGTGCCGAGGGGCTGGGTGTTGGCTGGGTTTCAATAGTTGACCCGAAACTGATGGCGCGTGATCTTAAGGTGCCCGACAGCTGGAATTTGGTGGCATATCTTTGTGTTGGCTGGCCGGAAACCGAAAAGCAAACGCCGACATTGCATCAGGTGGGTTGGGAAAGCCGCAGTGAAACTTTGGAAATACTGGATCGCTAAATGGCAAAGACAGACATAATTTGTGTTGGCGCTTTTTCAGGTGCCTACGGGGTGAATGGCGAGGTTCGCCTGAAAAGTTTTTGCGCTGATCCTGTGGCGATTGCCGATTATTCGCCGCTAACAGATCAGGCCGAAAAACGCCGTTTTAGCATTACCCTAAGCCGCAGCATTAACAATGCGCTGGTTGCCAAAGTTGAAGGCATCACCAGCAAAGAGGCGGCCGACGCGCTAAAAGGTTTGCGCCTGTTTGCAAAGCGCGATCAATTGCCCGCCTTGCCAAATGATGAATTTTACCACACCGATCTGATCGGGCTGACCGTTCTGGATACCGGCGGCAACACATTGGGCACGGTTCACGGCGTTCAAAACCACGGGGCCAGTGATTTGCTGGAAATCAAGGTTAAGGGCGATAGCGCCACCATCCTGTTGCCCTTTACCAACGAAATCGTGCCGACCATAGATTTAAGCGCAGGCCGCATTATTGCCGATCCACCGGACGGAATATTTTGAATGACCCGCGTAATTATCCATGCAGGTTTTCATAAAACCGGCACCACCACAGCACAGCGTTTTTTGCTGAAAAACGGCAAACATATCTGGCCGCATTGCGCCATTGTCGCTCAGCACCGCATTCGCGATCCTTTGAAAATGGCGCTGGCTTATTCTACGGGTGGCGGTCAGCTGGCGCTGGATGAATTTCGCAGCCGTCTTTGCGATTTTTTGAAAACGCTAAGTTTGGGCGAAAACCGCGGGCTGATTATCAGTGCTGAAAATCTGGCGGGAATGATGCCGGGTAAAAATGCTTTGGTCAAAGGATACACGGCCTGTCCAGAACTCATGCGGGTTGTTGCGCAGTGCATCGAGGCTGTGATTGATCCCAATCCCGACATGACATTTTATTTCTCGACCCGCGAAAAACCGGCGTGGTTGCGCAGTATCTGGTGGTATAATCTGTCCAAAACCCGGCTGAAGGATGATCTCGAAACGTTTTGCGCGGCCCTTGGCCCAACCTGCGATCTGGATGAAACTGTCGAAAAACTGCGTGAAACTGTTGGTGGTTATCAGGTGATTTCCAAGCGCCTTGAGCAGATCACAAATCAGCAGTTCGGCCCCGCTACGCCGCTGATTGATTTGCTTGATTTACCCGCCGAAAGACAAAGCGCGCTGCAAAATGTTCCGTCTGAAAATGTAATGCCGTCACTGGATCTGGCGACTGAATTTTTGAAACTGAACCGTTCATGGATAAGCAATTCAAAATTGGCTT
>CAYYXZ010000155.1:0-1166 GCA_964475715.1 uncultured Marinosulfonomonas sp.
CTGCAAATCAGGTCATATATTGGCCGCCGTTGGCTGTGAGAGTCGAGCCGGTGATAAAACCGCTGTCATCGGATGCAAGAAAAACAACGCAGCGGGCAATTTCATCGGCCTCGCCCAGCCGACCAACCGGAATTTGGGCAACGATAGAATCACGTACTTTTTCCGGCACAGCCATCACCATTTCGGTGCCAATATACCCCGGACAAATTGTGTTAACTGTGATTCCCTTAAAGGCACCTTCTTGCGCCAGCGCTTTGGTGAATCCAAGATCTCCGGCTTTGGCAGCAGAATAGTTAACCTGCCCCATTTGTCCTTTTTGACCATTGATTGAAGAAATATTGATAACGCGGCCGAAATTTCGCGCGCGCATGCCGTTCCAGATCGGGTGCGTCATGTTGAAAACACCAGACAGGTTGGTGTCCATCACTTCTTGCCACTGCTCGCGGGTTATTTTGTGGAACATGGCGTCACGGGTGATGCCTGCATTGTTAACCAAAATTTCAACCGGCCCCAGATCGGTTTCGACCTGCGCAATGCCTGCGACACAGGCATCATAATCGGCAACCGACCATTTATAGGTCTTGATGCCGGTTTCCTTGCTAAAATCCGCGGCAGCCGCATCATTGCCGGCGTAAGTGGCCGCAACTGTGTAGCCTTTGGATTTCAGGGCCCTGGAAATAGCCGCGCCAATTCCGCGCGTGCCTCCGGTAACAAGGGCGATTCTGGTCATGGTCAGCTCCAAATTTGGGGCGCAATTAAGTTGCGTTAATGTAATTCTATGCGCAACATTATTGCGTCATGGATTTTTCTTACCCGCGTTCGACGCAGAGCGCAACACCCATTCCGCCACCGATGCACAATGTTGCCAAACCTTTTTTTGCATCCCGGCGCAGCATTTCAAAAAGCAAAGTGTTCAGGATACGACAGCCCGAGGCCCCGATGGGGTGGCCAATGGCAATTGAGCCGCCATTTACGTTAACCACGGCGGGATCCCAGCCCATATCTTTGTTAACCGCACAGGCTTGGGCGGCGAAGGCTTCGTTGGCTTCAACCAGATCCAGATCCTCGGCTTTCCAGCCGGCCATTTTTAGTGCTTTTTTACTGGCCGCAATTGGGCCAACGCCCATGATGGATGGATCCAGACCAACGGTTGCGTAGGATGCAAT
>CAYYXZ010000155.1:1266-5208 GCA_964475715.1 uncultured Marinosulfonomonas sp.
ATCATCGAATCGATGTATTTTACATCGCCCATTTTGTGGCCGTTGCGCAGATGCGCGACATGAGGGGAAAGCGACATGTTTTCCTGGCCACCTGCCGCAACAATATCGGCATCCCCCAGTTGGATATGTTGAGCAGCCAGAGCCACAGCGCGCAAACCCGAACCACACACCTGATTAATGCTCCAAGCGGCGGATTCTACAGGAAGACCGGCATTAATATGGGCTTGTCGGGCCGGATTTTGGCCCTGACCGGCCGTTAGAACCTGACCTAGAATAGTTTCGGAAACCTCACCTTTTTCAATGCCGGCACGGGCAACGATGGCTTGCAGCACCGCTGCGCCCAAATCATGGGCCGGCGTGTTTGCAAATGCGCCGCCAAAACTGCCAACGGCTGTGCGGGCGGCGGATGCGATTACGATATTGGTCATTTTTTTGTCCTCTAAATAGTGAATGATCAAAGAGGCCTTGGGTAGCGACCCCAGCGTTACCAATAATGTTAGGGGCTTTGTTTAAGCGCAGCAATAGCTGGAGCTAGAAAAATGCTTTAGGCACGCTTTCCTTCGGATGGCACACGCCAAGGTGGCATTGTTGTGGGGGCACCGAAATAATACCCCTGTAGACAATCAACACCAAGCGATTGCAAGAACCGCACATCCTCGACAGTTTCAACGCATTCAGCCACGGTGAACATTTCAAATTGTTCTGCAATTGAAATCAGGGCTTTGGTCAGCACTTGATTATCCGGATCAGAATGGATGTTGCGAATAAATTGGCCGTCAATTTTAATAATGTCAAAGTAGAAATTTTTCAAAAACCGGAAAGCCGTATAACCAGCCCCGAAATCATCAAGTGCAAAAGATATCCCCATCTTTTGCAAATCCGCCATAAATGAGGTGACAAGTTCAGGCATCATCATGGCGGAAGATTCAGTTATTTCAAGGATCAGCCGTTCAGCCGCTGTAGGGTCAATTTTTATACCATGATCCAAGGTTTCCATCCAGCGTTTATAGCCGATCGAGCGCGCAGACATGTTTATGGAAAGACGCAAACCCGGCTCTTCGGCCAGTGAAGCCAGCCCCAGTTCAAGCGCCAGGCAATCAATAATCCGCCCCATTTCATCGGTTTCCACCACATCAATAAATTCACGCGCCGGAATGATGCGGCCGGTTTCGTCCATCACGCGGATCAAACCTTCGTGAAAAGCAACGCGGTTTGGCCCGTCAGCCTGAACAACCGGCTGGTATGCCAGCATCACCTGTTTGCGGCGCAAGGCATCTTTGACCATTTGCATGATGTCCTTGTCGCGTTCACGAACCGCAAAATCCAGCGGGTTGTCGGCATTCTGGTTCACGCCGGGTTTATAAAATATTTTTCTGGGCGGTTGTCGGTTGCGTTTGGCCATCAGATTCTCCGTATATAACAAAGACACATTGAGGTCATAGTGCCTAACAATTCGTAAATGTTTGCATTTTGTTCTAATTTGATTAAACTGCAATAAAACAGCTCAAGTAATTGAAAACAGGAGATTAGTTATGGGTAGATGTGATTGGGTGGGGCGGGAGGAATTATATATTTCTTATCATGATCAGGAATGGGGGGTGCCCGAATACGACAGTCGCAGCCTTTGGGAGAAGCTGATTCTTGACGGGTTTCAGGCCGGGCTTAGCTGGATCACCATTCTAAAGAAGCGCGAAAATTTCCGCCGGGCCTTTGCCGGATTTGATCCAGATGTGATTGCCGGCTGGGGTGATACAGATGTAGAGCGTTTGTTGGCTGATGCCGGTATTGTGCGCCACCGCGGTAAAATCGAGGCGACGATTGGCAATGCCAAGGCGTGGCAGCTAATCGAGGCACGCGAGGGGTTTGATAAATATCTGTGGAATTATGTTGGCGGCAAGCCATTACAAAACCGTTTCAAGACCATCGCCGATGTCCCCGCCCAAACTCCGTTATCGGTGCAGATTTCCAAAGACCTAAAGAAAGAGGGCTTTAAATTCTGCGGCCCGACGATAGTTTACGCATTCATGCAGGCTGTCGGGATGGTGAACGATCATGTGCTAAGTTGTGATTGCCACGACGGGGTGGCGGCTATGGCGCGATCAGCGCGCTGATAATCGCCTTGGCGCTTTCGCTATCCCATTTGGCATCCCCCGTCAGGCGAGCGATTTCCTGACCCTCGGGGTTTAAAATAACCGTAACCGGCAGGCCTAGAATACCCATGCTACGGGCCAAATCCTGAGACGCATCCAGCAGGATCGGCAAATCGGTGATCCCGGCGCTTTCAAAAAACCTGCGAATGCCCGGCAGGGTGTTGCGGCCCGTGGCGATGGTCACAACCTCGAAATTATCGCCGCCCAGCGCCTGTTGCAGCCGGTTGATCGACGGCATTTCCTTGCGGCACGGCGGGCACCATGTGGCCCACATGTTTAGCAACACGTATTTACCACGGTATTTGGCCAAGGTGTGCTCCGTGCCGTCGGGGGCCGTAAAAACCGTTTCATACGGTGCTTTGGCCGTGCCGTGAAATGATAGCTTTCTCATGTCACCTTCGGCCAAGGGGTGCGCACCCATCATGCCCATGCCTTGCGTTTGCGCAACTGGCCCATTCTGATTCGGGGTCAGGAAAAATGCATTCACAACCAGATAGATTGCGCCAAGCGCTGCGGCCGCGTATAGGACTGCGTAACGACGAAAACCCATTTATCCCTCCTTAGGATGCAATATCATGACCAATAAAGCCGCCGATACTAACCCAAACAGCCCAAAAGCCAATACCATGTGGGGCGGGCGCTTTGCCGCAGGGCCGGATGCAATCATGCAAGCCATTAACGCCTCGATCAGCTATGATCAACGCATGGCCGCGCAAGATATCCAAGGCTCGTGCGCGCATGCCGCAATGCTGGCCGCCACCGATATCATCACTGATAAAGATGCCGAGCTGATTGTGGAAGGGCTGCTCACGATATTGTCAGAAATCGAGGCCGGAGAGTTTGAATTTTCGACTGCGCTAGAAGATATCCACATGAACGTGGAATCGCGGCTAAAGGAATTGGTCGGCGAGCCGGCCGGTCGTTTGCACACGGCGCGTTCGCGCAACGATCAGGTGGCGCTGGATTTTCGCATGTGGGTGCGTGATCAGACCGATGCGGCGATCGAGGGTATTGCGGCATTAATGGACGCCTTGCTGGTTCAGGCCGAGGCAGGCGCCGATTGGGTGATGCCGGGTTTCACGCATTTGCAGGTGGCCCAGCCGGTGACTTGGGGGCATCATATGATGGCTTATGTCGAAATGTTCAGCCGCGATCTTAGCCGGTTTCAGGATGCGCGCGCGCGGATGAACCTGTCGCCTTTGGGAGCGGCTGCCTTGGCCGGAACCTCGTTTCCGATTGACCGGCACATGACGGCGCAGGCGCTGGGCTTTGATGGGCCGACCGCCAATTCGCTGGATTCGGTGGCCGATCGCGATTTCGCGCTGGAATTTCTGGCCGCCAGCACGATTTGCGCGATGCATCTGTCGCGCTTTGCCGAAGAATTGGTAATCTGGTCCTCGGCGCAATTCAGGTTTGTAACCATGTCCGACCGGTTCTCAACCGGATCATCGATTATGCCGCAGAAAAAAAACCCCGATGCGGCCGAATTGATTCGCGCTAAAATCGGCCGGATTATGGGCGCGATGGTGGGGCTGTTTACGGTGATGAAGGGCTTGCCGCTGACGTATTCCAAAGACATGCAGGAAGATAAAGAGCAGGTATTTGATGCCGCCGACAGCCTGATGTTGGCGCTGGCGGCGATGACGGGAATGGTGGGCGATTTAACTGCCAACCGTGAAGAGCTGGAGGCGGCGGCCGGCACCGGATTTTCCACCGCCACCGATTTGGCCGACTGGCTGGTGCGCGAATTGAACATGCCGTTTCGCGATGCCCACCATGTCACCGGAACGCT
>CAYYXZ010000156.1:0-5196 GCA_964475715.1 uncultured Marinosulfonomonas sp.
ATCCGCCAGCCACCCCCCTGAAACCGGCCCTCCAAGCGTTTGCAGATCATCACGCGACAGAACAATTGTGCTGTGATAACCGTGGTTTAGCACAATTACTTTATGTCCATCCGGTAGCTGCACATCGACGTTGCCAAACGCCAGCCTTGAAACGACAAAAGCTATAATTGCAAGCCCGATAAACCAGCGATATTTCATCATAAAAACCGCGCAAACCGTTGTGCCGAAAACCCCTGAAACTGTCGCAACGCCATTTTGCTTTCCCTTTTTGCCGTCCCCGCTTACAGTTTGACCAAATTCAGCAATGAGGGCAAGATGAACGATATATTATCACGCAAGGACGCGGGCGCGGTCACAACCCTGACCATGAATTCACCGAATAATCTGAATGCGCTGTCGGATGCGATGTTGGCGCAGCTGCAATCTGCGTTTGATGATCTGGCAAATGACCAACAGGCCAAAGTCGTGATTTTAGAAGGCGCCGGCAAGGTGTTTTGTGCGGGCCATGACCTAAAGGAAATGCGCCGCGCGCGCAGGTTTGATGATGGCGGCAAGGCCTATTTTCAGGATTTATTCGATCGCTGTGGCCAAGTGATGCAATCCATCACCAAAATCCCCCAACCGGTGATTGCCAAGGTGCACGGAATCGCCACGGCCGCCGGATGCCAGATGGTGGCCAGCTGTGATTTGGCGATTGCGGCCAGCGGCACGCGATTTGGAGTGAACGGCATTAATATCGGGCTGTTCTGTTCCACCCCGATGGTGGCGTTAACCCGAAATATCGGGCGCAAACAAGCCTTTGAAATGCTGACCACCGGCAAGTTTATCGATGCCGATCGTGCGGCTGAAATTGGCTTGATCAATCATGCGGTTCAGCCCAATAAACTGGATGACGAAGTCGATGCGCTGGCCCAAATCCTGGCACGTAAAATGGACGGAATATTAAAAATCGGAAAATCGGCATTTTACGGCCAAATTAACCTGGAACTGGATCAGGCCTATGAATTTAGCGCTCAGGTCATGGCTGAAAACATGATGCTGGGCGACACCGCCGAGGGCATCGCCGCCTTTTTAGAAAAACGCGATCCGGACTGGAAAATATAAGCTAAAGCTGGTAAATTCCTTCGAACTTGGCTTCCAGATAATCCAGCAACGGGGCCTCGCTCGGGGCAAAACCACAGGCTTTCTCGATCAAATCGCGCGGGCGGTACAACCCGCCATATTGCTGCACATTCTGGCGCAACCAATCCGTTGCAGCCGCGGTATCGCCCGCCGCCAATTCTGTTTCCAAATCAGAGGTTTGGCCGCGCATCGCCTTATCCAAACAGCCCGCATAAACATTGCCCAAACTATAGGTCGGAAAATAGCCAAACAGCCCGACCGACCAATGCACATCCTGCAAACAGCCGTTGGATGGCTTGTCCACCTTAACCCCGAAATCAGCCATAAAACGCGCGTTCCAGGCATCGGGCAAATCCGCCACCGCCAGATCACCGGAAATCATCGCACGCTCCAGATCAAAGCGCAGCAACACATGCAAATTGTAATGAATTTCATCGGCCTCGGTGCGGATAAAACCCGAATTCACCCGATTGACCGTGGCATAAAAAGCATCGGCATCCGCCACACCAAAATCGCCGAATTTATCAACCATCTGCTCAAACAACCAACCGGTAAAGGCCCGGCCCCGCCCGATCTGGTTTTCATAAATCCGGCTCTGGCTTTCATGCACACCCATCGAAACGCCAGCCCCCAACGGCGTTAACAAATGCGCGTGGTCGATATTTTGCTCGTAACAGGCGTGGCCGACCTCGTGGATGGTGGAATAAATGCTGTTGAACGGATCCGTCGGGCTGGTGCGGGTGGTGATGCGCGTGTCCAGCCCCGAGCCGGATGAAAACGGATGCACGGCCTTGTCCACCCGGCCATGGGCAAAATTATAGCCAAAAACCTTGGCCAATTTGCGCGTCAGCTGCATCTGCTTGGTCTGGTTAAAATCAAAATCCAGCGCTTTGGGCTGTTTTTTAGCCCCCAAAACCCGCTCGCGCAGAGCCACAAGACGCGGGCGCAAAGCCGCAAACATGGCCTCTAAATCGGCCGCCTTGGCGTTTGGCTCGTAATCATCCAGCAGGGCATCATAAAGATCGCCGCCATCAGCCAAGGCCGCGGCTTCCTCGCGTTTCAAGGCCAGCACCTGCGTCAAAACCGGGGCAAAAGCGCCAAAATCTTCATTGCCGCGCGCCTGCGCCCAAATGCCTTGGGCCATTGAATGCAGCTTGGCCTGCTCGGTCGCCAGTCGGGCCGGGATTTTGGTGCTGCGCTCAAAGCCACGCCGAATGTGGCGCATGTTGGCTTGGCCAACAAGATCCAGTTTACTGTCGTCAATTTCAGCCAACCAATCGCCCAACTTGGGATCCGTGCGCCGTGCGTGCAAAACGCTCTCCATCGCGGCAATTTCCTCGGCCCTCTGGGGGGCGGCACCGCGGGGCATCACGGTTTCCTGATCCCAACCCAGACGGCCAGAAACCTGCCCCAACGCTTGGGTTACACGCTCAAAACCCATTAAATTTTCATACGCCGTCATGTTTAGTCCCTCACACTTTGACTTGTTGGGTAACCGGTTAAAAACCGGGCCCGCAAGATTAATACCCACAGAATAATCGCGCCCAGCTGAAAGCTTAAGGCCCCGTGCCACATACCGCCGGTCATCGTCGCAGCCGCCCCCAGCCCAAACTGAACCAGCAGCATCAGCATCAGAAAACTAAAGGCACGCCGAACAGCCGCAGAGCCGTTTTTGCGACTGTGCAGCCATAAATCCGCCCCGAACAAAAGCAAAACAAAGCCCGAAAACCGGTGCACAAACTGCGCAAATACAGGGTTTTCAAATGCGTTTTGCCAAACCGGTCCTTGAGCAAACATCTCTTGGGGTATGAATTGGCCATCAACCAGAGGCCAATCGGTAAAAGCATCCGCGCCGTCAATTCCGGCCAAAATTGCGCCATATAAAACCTGAACCATGGCCAAAACTACCAGCAGCGCCGACAAAATCCACAACCGGCGGCTTCGGGCACGCCGCGCAACCAGCAAATCGGCCTCGCTGCGTGACAGCTGCAAAATATACCAAATAATCACCCCCATCGCGGCAAAAGCCAAACCGCGCTGAAACAGGATTTTATAGGATTCCACATCTCCCAAATGCGCCACACCGTAAAACACCACCGACCACCACTGCGTCAGCGCCAAAAGAGCCGTCAGCACCCCCGTGGAAATCATCCGCCCCATCCAGCCAACCGGCACGCGGTCGCGGGCCAAAAGCCCGACAAACCCAACGGCCCAAACCGCAAAAGCCAGCCAAAGCAGCTGATCCGGTCCCATTGCGCCCTTGCGATTAAGAACTCCCAGCAAAACATTGGCCGCCAGCAGAAAAAACACAACCATCAACCAGCCCCGGATCAAAGCGCGCCCCCCCTTGGAGGCCCGATCGATCACCCCGATCTCCGCGGTGCCAACCTCTTTGCGCTCACCACCAACCTCTTCAAAAATACGGCGCTTCTTGTTCATAAAATTTCTCCTGCTTTTGCGGCCAAACTACGGCCCACACACATCAAGGGCAAGCCCTGCCCCCTTCTTCTTTTCTTAAATACCTGGCCGCGCGCCAGCGCATAGAATCTCTTATTTCCCACCTTGCTGCATACGCAAAATTTGCCGCAACATACCATGAAAAATCTGCACATCCGCCCGCGTTAACGCCAAACGCGCCCACATATTTCGCAGATTCTGACGCATACCCGCAGCTTTGGCCTCGGGAAAAAAGAAACCCGCCTCCTGCAGCCGTTGCTCAAAATGATCACCCAGTTTTTCAATTTCAATCGCGTGGGCAAATTTGGTCTTGGCCATTTCCATCACTTCGGGCGGCGTAACATCAGTCTGGCGGCGCCACTCATAGGACATCAACAACACGGTTTGCCCCAAATTCAACGACGAAAAATCCGGGTTCACCGGCACCGAAACAAAAGCATTGGCCCGCGCCATATCAACATTGTCCAACCCCGATCTTTCGGCCCCAAACAGCACGGCCACCTTTTGACCCGCCTCCAGCAGCGCGCGGCTGTGTTGCATCGCGCGCTCGGGCGTCATAACTGGCTTGCTCATGCCCCGAGGGCGCGCCGTAGTGGCAAAAACATAAGTGCAATCGGCAATCGCATCGGCTGTGGTTTCAAACAATCCCGCCGCGTCCAAAATTCGGCCCGCACCGGAGGCCATTGCCACCGCGCGCTCATTTGGCCAGCCATCACGCGGCGCAACCACCCGCATCCGCTCCAGTCCGAAATTCCACATCCCGCGCGCCGCAGCCCCGATATTTTCACCCATTTGCGGGTGCACCAAAACCATTGCCGGCTGCGGGCCGCGCCATTCATTTTCTGCCATAAAACCACCTATTTAATGATTTGCCCCAAATAGAGACAGAACACCCCGTGGTCAAATGCCAAAACTTTGGTTATATGCGCAGCAACCGTGTTAAAAGGAATCTGAAATGGCCCAGAAACATACTGAAAAAGAACAAGCCCGACTTTATCTTATCACCCCGCCGACCTTTGATCTGGCAACATTTCCCGATCAAATCTCCCGCGTGCTTGATTGCGCGCCCGTGGA
The DNA here is from genome assembly GCA_964475715.1 of uncultured Marinosulfonomonas sp. GTDB lineage: Bacteria > Pseudomonadota > Alphaproteobacteria > Rhodobacterales > Rhodobacteraceae > Profundibacter. The sequence goes on from CAYYXZ010000156.1 coordinate 4,654, forward strand.
TCCGGCGACGTCTGTGCCCCCTGTGGCTTGTGTGCGTTTGGCGCTGGCCAGCAAAGACGAAAGCATCATCGCCAAATCCGGCGATATTTTGCGCGAGATCTGTCATGCCCGCGATATTCCTCTGGTGATTGAAAACCACCTGATCATGGCCGAGCGCCTGGGTCTGGACGGGGTGCATTTAACCGACGGGGCGCGCACCGTGCGTTATGCGCGCAAGGAATTGGGCAAGGACGCAATTATCGGCGCATTTTGTGGTGCCTCTCGCCATGAAGGGATGAGCGCAGGCGAGGCGGGGGCCGATTACGTCAGCTTTGGGCCTTGCGGTGAAAATACGCTTGGCGATGGATCTGTTGTGGCGATGGATCTGTTTCATTGGTGGAGCGATGTTATCGAGGTGCCGGTTGTCGCCGAGGGCGCATTGAATCAGGAAATCACGGCAAAGCTGTCTGGATCTACCGACTTTTTCGCCTTTGGCGAGGAAATCTGGAATTCGGATGATCCCGTAGAAAATTTCAAACGGTTAGTCGGCTTTGTTTGATATTT
>CAYYXZ010000157.1:0-1326 GCA_964475715.1 uncultured Marinosulfonomonas sp.
GATATTAAAATTCACCAAACAGCGAAAAGATATAGTACGGTTTTTCCAAACCACCTGGATACCGGATGAAACGTTTTTTCAGACCTTGGTGCGCCACATGGTTCCCCAACCCGAGATCCGTTCTCGCACCCTGACATTCCTGCTGTTTTCGGATTATGGAATGCCTGTAACGTTTTACAATGATCACTATGATCTTTTGCTAAATCAGGATTTTCTTTTTGCGCGTAAAATCAGCCCGGAAGGATTAGAGCTAAAGCGGCAGTTAGGTAAATTATATGCCAACAAAGATGCAGATTTCCAGATTTCCGCTGAAGGGGGCCGTCTTTATACATTTCTGACAGGTCGTGGCCGAATCGGCAGGCGATTTACCCAGCGTTTCTGGGAAACCGAAAGCACATTGGGTCGCGAACGTGAATTGCTGATTGTTGTGTGTAAAAAATGGCACGTGGCCAAGCGATTGGCATCCCAAATCGAAAAAACCACCGGTGTTACGGCAATCGAATTTCTTTTTGACGAAGAAAACACCGGGCTACCGGATCTTGGCGGCATCCAGTCAACGTTAGGCAAGCGCACTCGCCATCGGCGCGCCTTGATGCGAATGTTGTTTGAATATTATAAAACAAACCGGATATTAATCTGTCTGGATCCTAATAATGTTGGGCTGATACAGGATTTTTATGCGGATCGCTCTAAAACTAAAATGTTGGAAATTGAATGCACGTTTAGTGATGAATACCTGATTGGTCACGCCAAGCGATCCGGGTTGGCAGGCGAGCGCACAACGCAAGCAACATTGAAAACCCTTCTGCCGACAATCCGTTACGATGTGGCCTTTGAAAGTGATCGCATCCGTGATGCCGGTTTTGAATACCATTACCGGATGCGCGAAACGGTATCTGCAAAAGAAAACACATCCGCAATCGCGGCGTTCCTTGATATTGCGCAGGATGAAGCCCAAGAGATTTCCAAAACAGAACACTTATTTGCAGATTAAGGACCCCCCATGCCCTACACATATGACGACCAGAATATATTTGCGAAAATCCTGCGCGGTGAAATCCCCTGCGCAAAGGTTTTTGAAACGGAACACACGCTGGCATTTGACGATATCAGCGAACAGGCCCCGCATCATGTGCTGGTTATCCCAAAGGGGTCGTATGTTTGTTACGATCACTTTGCGGCCAAGGCCAGCGATGCTGAAATCATTGACTACACCCGTGCGATTGGCGCCATTTGCAAACAGCTGGACATTGAGCCGGGCCATGGTGGTGATGGCTACCGTTTGATTGCCAATTCAGGTAATGATGCGGTGCAAGAAGTGCTGCA
>CAYYXZ010000157.1:1426-5164 GCA_964475715.1 uncultured Marinosulfonomonas sp.
AAAAAGAATAAACAGGTTGCGTTCTCTTTGCCCAAGGCTAAAGAGCAGCTTGGCAAAGGAGAGACGAACATGAGTTTTGGCAAAGGTTGTCATCTGCATTTGATCGACGGTTCGGCATTTATTTTCCGCGCCTATCACGCCCTGCCGCCGCTGACGCGTAAATCCGACGGCTTGCCAATCGGGGCGGTGGCCGGCTTTTGCAATATGCTGTTCAAGCAAATCGAGTCTAATAAAGGCGACGATGCCCCGACCCATATTGCAGTTATTTTTGATCATTCCGGCAAAACCTTTCGCAACGATATTTACGACAAATACAAGGCCAACCGGCCCCCCGCGCCCGAAGATTTGCGCCCCCAATTCCCGATAACCCGTGACGCCACCCGCGCCTTTAACATCGCCTGCGTTGAGGTTGAAAATTACGAGGCCGACGATATCATCGCCACCCTTGCCAATCAGGCCCGTGATATGGGCGGGCGCTGCACGATCATCAGCTCGGACAAAGACATGATGCAGCTGGTCGGTGGCGGTGTTGAAATGCTGGATGCAATGAAAAATAAACGCATCGGAGTTGAGGGGGTGCATGAAAAATTTGGCGTTGGGCCGGAGCGTGTGGTTGATGTGCAGGCGCTGGCTGGCGATAGTTCCGATAACGTGCCGGGTGCGCCGGGCATTGGCATTAAAACAGCCGCCCTGCTGATTAATGAATACGGTGATCTGGACAGTTTGCTGGAACGTGCCAACGAAATAAAGCAGCCCAAACGCCGCGAGGCTCTGATTGAAAATGCCGATCTGATCCGCATTTCGCGTAAGCTGGTTCAGCTGGTCGGCGATATGGATCTGGATTTCAGCCTTGATGATCTGGAGTTGAAAGAACCCGAGCCAGAAACCTTAATGGCCTTTTTAACCGAAATGGAATTTCGCACCCTGACAAAACGGGTGGCCGCTAAAATGGGTGTCGATGCGCCACAAATAACTGAAACCACGGCCCCCGCCACTCCTGTTGATGCACCAGCCTTTGATCAGCAAAAATACGAATGGGTCAAAGATACTGACGCGTTAACCAAATGGATCGCGCGCATTTACGAGCGCGGTTATGTGGCGGTTGATACAGAAACCACGGGCCTTGATACCATGCGGGTTGATCTGGTTGGAATTTCGCTATGCGTTACGGCCGGCGAGGCCTGTTATATTCCGTTAACCCACAAGGAAAGCGCAGGGGAGGATTTGTTTGCGTCCGATGCGCTGGCCGAGGGGCAAATTAACCTGAATGTGGCTCTAACCATGCTAAAACCCATGCTCGAGGATGAATCGATCCTAAAAATTGGCCAGAATATGAAATACGACGCCAAGATTTTTGCCCGCACTGGTATTAATATTTCTCCGATTGATGACACGATGTTGCTGTCTTACGCGCTGCATGCGGGCCTGCATAATCACGGCATGGATACATTGTCAGAGCAGTATTTAAATCACAAACCCATCCCGATTAAACCACTGCTGGGCGTGGGAAAATCAGCGGTTACCTTTGACAAAGTAAAACTGGCCGATGCGGTGCCCTACGCCGCCGAGGATGCCGACATTACCCTGCGGCTTTGGCAATTATTTAAGGCCAAGCTGCACGTCGAGCAGGTCACCACCGTTTACGAAACCATGGAGCGCCCATTGGTGCCGGTGTTGGCCGAAATGGAAATGCACGGCATCAAGGTGGATCGTGACATTCTTAGCCGAATGTCCAACACATTTGCGCAAAAAATGGCAGCATTAGAGACTGATATCCATGCACTGGCGGGCCGGCCGTTTAATGTTGGATCACCAAAACAGCTGGGTGAAATCCTGTTTAATGAAATGGGGCTTGAGGGTGGTAAAAAGGGCAAAACCGGTGCTTATGCAACCGGCGCGGACGTGCTCGAGGATCTGGCCGCAAATGGCCATGACTTGCCTGCTCGTGTGCTGGATTGGCGCCAGCTTAGCAAATTGAAATCAACCTACACGGATGCATTGCAAGAACACATAAATCCTGAAACGGGCCGTGTGCATACATCCTACACTATTTCCGGGGCCAACACCGGGCGGCTTTCTTCTTCAGACCCTAACTTGCAAAATATCCCCGTTCGATCCGAGGACGGGCGGCGCATTCGCGAAGCCTTTATTGCCGATGAGGGCAAGGTTTTGTTGTCGCTTGATTACAGCCAGATCGAGCTACGAATTTTAGCCCATATTGCCGATATCGAGGCTCTAAAGCAGGCGTTTAGGGATGGTTTGGATATTCACGCCATGACGGCCAGCGAAATGTTTAACGTGCCGATGCAGGACATGACGCCAGAAATCCGTCGGCAAGCCAAGGCAATTAATTTCGGGGTAATTTACGGAATTTCCGGTTTTGGTCTGGCGCGCAATTTGCGCATTCCGCGTAAAGAAGCGCAAGGATTTATTGACCGTTATTTCGAGCGCTTCCCCGAAATCCGCACCTACATGGACGACACCGTAGAATTTGCCAAAGAACATAAATACGTGAAAACTCTGTTTGGGCGTAAAATCCACACACTGGGTATTGCCAGCAAAGGGCCACGCGCCGGATTTGCCAAACGCGCCGTTATCAACGCGCCAATTCAAGGATCTGCCGCCGATATAATCCGGCGCGCCATGGTGCGGATGCCTGCTGCAATCTCGGGCCTGCCCGCCAAGATGCTGCTACAGGTGCATGACGAGCTGATATTTGAGGTGGACAAGGATGCCGTTGACGAGGTTACGGCCGTTGTGCGCAAGGTTATGGAAGGTGCCGCAATGCCTGCGGTTCAGCTTGACGTGCCGCTTATTGTCGATGCCGGGCTGGGGGCGAACTGGGCCGAGGCGCATTAAACTGGACACAATACACAACAAAGGCTATCGCTTTTGGCATGAAAACATCTATTGACCCAATTTTATCCGTCACCGATGCGCTGGGCTGTTTTCAAAACGGTTTAGAGCAGATGAAAACTGCGGTTCACGGCTCTGAACTGGGCGAAATAATATCTGCCGCAGCAAAGCTGATTTTCAAGATGAAAGGCCGGCTGATCCTGTGCGGGATCGGAAAAAGCGGCCATATCGCGCGCAAATTGGCCGCCACTTTTGCGTCCACCGGAACGCCCGCCTTTTTTGTGCACGCATCCGAGGCCAGCCACGGCGATCTGGGGATGATACAGAACGATGATGTGTTGTTGCTGTTATCCTGGTCGGGCGAAACTAAAGAAATGTCCGATATTATCGCTTATGGTTTGCGCTTTGACGTGCCGATTATCGGCATTACCGGATCTGCCGGCAGCACTTTGGCCAACAAGGCGAAATGCCCCATCGTATTGCCCAAAACCCAAGAAGCCTGCCCGCATAATCTGGCCCCCACCACATCGACATTATTGCAACTGGCGATGGGTGATGCGTTGGCTGTAACCCTGTTGCGCATGCGTGGATTTACCGAAGAAAGTTTTCGCAATTTTCATCCCGGCGGCAAATTGGGCGCGGCTCTGACGCCGGTTCGCGATATTATGATCAAGGGCGAAAACCTGCCGCTGGTTACGTTGGATGCGCCGGTGATCGAGGTGATTTCAGAGATTTCGGCCAAAGGCTTTGGCATTGTCGGCTTGCAAAATCCTGATGAAAGCCTTGCCGGGGTTATCACCGATGGCGATATTCGTCGTTATCTGGACCGCAATGCCAAAGGCACGTTGCAATCCGTTATTGGCGACACAAAAGCTGTGTCCT
>CAYYXZ010000158.1:0-1375 GCA_964475715.1 uncultured Marinosulfonomonas sp.
CGGATTGATAAGCCCTGCAATGTATGGCGCAAATAACGCAATGCCTCTTCTGGCACCCAGTTTGGCACCGGATTAATTGGTCGAGCTAACGGCGCCCCCATAGATATCTCCTTTTTTAGCGGTTCAGTATTGTTTCCAGTAGCCGCAGCTTTGTTAATAATTGTTTCCAGATGGTTAACAAAAGCCGTAATGTTAATAATTGTTTCTAAATGGTAAACAATCCTGAAAGCTGCGAACGCAATTAACTATTCTGCGCAACACCCGCTTCAGTTGTGCAACTGTAGGGAAACACGCCTCAGGAGGTACCAAATGACTGACTTGCTAAGCATGCTGAAATCCCTACAACGCCCCCGCATTTTGATCCGCGCTGCCCGCTTTGGCGTATCCGATTACAACCGCAGCCGTGATTTGCGCCGCCTGCTAAGAATATCGGTGCCGCCGTCACCGGGTCAGGCCATCGTAAAATTAATGTCCGAGGAATACCGGCTGGAGGATCGGCGAAAAACCGGAGATGCCAATTACAGCATCACCCGCCATGTTTCAATTTTAATCGCAATGATGGGCGAAGTGCGTCTGCTACAGGCTGCAACCAAAAGACCTCAATAAAGTGCGTCTGGCAAAGAATCTGTCTTGTCCCTGATAAATTTCTCAAGTTTTAGAGCAACTTCAGGGACAAGAGCGGGTAGTTGATAATTAGCCAACAGCTTGGAAACCCGAAGGCTGGTCAAAGTTTGTGTATCATGCGCCAGAACGAATCCTTGAAGTTTTTCTGCGTGTGCGCACGGCCAGACAATGCCCGTCAGGCCCCGGCTCATGGATCGCATTCTATGGTTTGGGCATTTTCATCAGTGGCCACACCAGCCGCCAATCGGTGTAAAATCTCTAGCTGATCGACAGTCCATCACAAATCTTTTGAAACTGGCAACCAGCCTGCCTTCCAGCCAACCACAAGCGTGTAACATAAAATTAACGCCATCAAACAGAGTCGCCTTATGCGTGTGCGCGGTTTCATAGACGGCCTGCGCATCGGGCAGTTTAGAGCCGCAAAGCCCGCCCCCCGATCGAAACGGAATCTTAAGATGTCGGGCCAGTTGCCTTGCTCCGTTAAGGATTTGGCCGGATTTGGGCGCGCTGAATAAATTTCTCAGGCGCAGTTGCACATAATTTTCGCGCCAAACCACGCGGAATTTTTACCCGCTCGCCATCTATCAGCGCACCGGCCTTGCACAAAACTTCCAGTGCTTCGGGATATTGGCTCGATATATTTCGAGGTCTCCATTTTAACCGCGCTGTGTTTTGCGCACCACTCCCGCCACGCGTCCGCCGTTTTGGCTGTGCTGTTATCACACAAATCCCCAAATTTTTTAGCCTGCTG
>CAYYXZ010000158.1:1475-2879 GCA_964475715.1 uncultured Marinosulfonomonas sp.
CCGGCCAGCGTGATTGATGCAAACGCACCGCGGCCGCCAAAGGCTGTGTTTGATTTGGGTGTGCCGGTTTTAGGCATTTGTTATGGCCAACAGGTTATGATGCAAATGTTGGGAGGAGCGGTTGAGCGCGGGGCTGGAACGGCCGAATTTGGCCGCGCTTATGTGTCGCCAACGCCCGCAAATCTGGATTTGCTGGACGGCTGGTTTAAGGACGATAAAGAACAAGTCTGGATGAGCCACGGCGATCATGTTTCGGCCATTGCTCCGGGTTTTGAGGTTTGCGCAACGTCACCAAACGCGCCTTTTGCCATCACGGCCGATGTTGTGCGCCATTTTTATGCCGTGCAGTTCCACCCCGAGGTGCATCACACGCCCAACGGTGCTAAATTATACGAAAACTTTGTGCGCATCGCGGGATTTTCGGGTGACTGGACCATGGGGGCCTATCGCGAAGAAGCCATTCGAAAAATCCGCAATCAGGTTGGTGATGAAAAGGTTATTTGCGGGCTTTCCGGCGGGGTTGATAGCTCGGTTGCGGCCGTGCTGATCCATGAGGCCATCGGTGATCAGCTGACTTGCGTTTTTGTCGATAACGGTTTGCTGCGCCAAAACGAGGCCGAAGAAGTCGTTGAAATGTTTCGCGATCATTACAATATGCCGCTGATCCATGCCGATGAAAAAGAGCTGTTTTTGGGCCAGCTGGATGGCCAATCTGACCCTGAAACAAAGCGTAAAATTATCGGCAAGCTGTTTATCGATGTGTTTCAAAAGCACGCGGCCGAAGTTGGCGGGGCCAAGTTTTTAGCCCAAGGCACGCTTTACCCTGATGTGATTGAAAGTGTTTCATTTTCAGGTGGCCCGTCGGTAACGATCAAAAGCCATCACAATGTTGGTGGTTTGCCCGAAAAAATGGGCTTGAAGCTGGTTGAACCTTTGCGCGAGCTGTTTAAGGATGAGGTGCGCGCGCTTGGGGTTGAGCTGGGCTTGCCCAAATCATTCATCGGCCGCCATCCGTTTCCTGGCCCCGGCCTTGCTATCCGTTGCCCCGGTGAAATAACCCGCGCGAAACTGGATATTTTGCGCAAAGCCGACGCGGTTTACATTGATCAAATCCGCAAACACGGGCTTTATGATGAAATCTGGCAGGCTTTTGTTGCAATTTTGCCGGTGCGCACGGTTGGCGTTATGGGCGATGGGCGCACCTATGATTTTGCTTGTGCCTTGCGCGCTGTAACCTCGGTCGATGGAATGACGGCCGATTATTATCCGTTTTCCCACGATTTTCTGGGCGAAACCGCAACAAGGATCATAAACGAGGTCGAAGGCATTAACCGCGTCACCTACGATATTACCAGCAAACCACCCGGCACCATCGAGTGGGAGTAAAACACCCTGTCCCAATTT
>CAYYXZ010000158.1:2979-5164 GCA_964475715.1 uncultured Marinosulfonomonas sp.
CCCAATTTTAGGAACAGAGTGTCATTACTGTTCACGGTCATCGGCGTCCCCGCCTGTACCGCAAGACCACCATGACCTATCATAGTTACCAATTGTTTAATTACTGTTCCATAAATATCCCCGCCGGAGGCATAATAGTTTATGCACCCAAAAAGATTCTATGCCTTCGGCGAGGATATTTAGCGAACAATAATATCAGGGGATAAAATTGAAAATCATTTTAACCGGATATATTGACGTACCCGGTGGTCTATTGAGGGTTGTAAAGCCTGCGCTGCAAGATCATATCCGTCTGAGCCGGGCCGAAACGGGTTGCATCAGCTTTTCCGTAACGCCTGTTGACGACTGCAAGGGGCGATTTGAGGTCCGCGAAGTGTTTATTGACCGCGCTGCATTTGATTTTCATCAGCGCCGGACGGCCGCCAGCCACTGGGCCGAAATAACCAAAGATATTACGCGCAACTATACGGTCACAGAGATAGATCGCTGAATTAAACCCCGCCTTCAGCGCAACCAGTGTAAAATAACAACGTTACGTCAAAAATCCTGCGGATGTGTCATCATTGATTGACGTGGCGTCGCACCGCACCGCAATATAGCGTTAGAAAAAAAACGTAAAACACTTCAGGGGAATAAATATGAAACAGCTACTAATGATGACAACAGCCAGCTTTGCCATGATCGCCACCGGCGCGGTTGCAGGCGGGATTGAACGATCAGCCCAATCGGCGATGATTTTGTTCGAAAAAGGTAATTACGCCGAGCTGAGCTTCTCGCATGTCTCGCCAAATGTTAGCGGTTCAGCCGTTGCAGGTTTTGGCGGCTTTGCATCTGGAAATATGGCATCCTCCTACAACCAAGTCGGATTTGCCTATAAGCACCAGTTCAATGATCAACTATCCGCCGCCATCATCTATGATGTGCCTTATGGTGTTAATGTAGCCTACCCTGCCGGAACCGGTTATTTCGCCCAAGGTGCGCACGCACAAATCAACAGCTCGTCGCTGACGGCATTGGTGAAATACACTATGCCGTCCAACGTGAGCGTCTTTGGCGGCCTACGGTTTCAACAAATGGATGCAAATGCGTCTGTTCCGTTCATTTCTGCCTACAGAATTAACACCACAAGAGATTCCGGCACCGGTTTTGTTTTGGGTGCCGCATGGGAAAAACCCGAAATGGCCTTGCGGGTAGCGTTAACCTATAACTCCAGAATTAAGCATTCGGTTATGTCCACCGAAAGCTCGGCTGCTTTGGGCAACACAACAACCTCAACAGCCTTTGAAACACCGGAATCCATAAACCTTGAATTCCAAAGCGGTGTGGCCGCCAACACGCTTGTGTTTGGCTCGGTCCGCTGGGTTGGCTGGTCAAAATTTCATCTGACCCCCAGCATGTATCGCACTGCCACTGGAGGAACCTCGATCGTTTCTTTCCAAAACGACGTCATCACCTATAATCTTGGAATCGGGCGCAAATTCAACGAGACATGGTCGGCAGCCCTGTCTTTGGGATTTGAAAAATCCGAAGGCGGGTTTTCGGCCAATCTTGGCCCCACAGATGGCAATTTGTCAATCGGTCTGGGCGGCTCTTACACAATGGGCAACATGAAAATCACCGCCGGTGTGCGCTACATTGATATCGGTGATGCCCAGACAACGCTTGGCAGCGGGGTTGCGGCCTCGAATTTCACCAACAACCATGCGATCGCTGCCGGATTTAAAATTGGCTACAGCTTCTGATCTTTGCCAAAACCGGTTACAAAAGCCCCGCCAATCATCCGGCGGGGCTTTTTGTTTGACCCTGCCCCGTGCAATCTTTACCAAGATATGAGCTGCTCGAAGGGTTGAACCATGATCTATAAAACTGCCGCCGACTGGAATAACGCCCGCCATAAGCGTGTTGCGCTTTTTGGCATGTCGGGGCTTGGCAAAACCTATGTTGCAAATATTTTGCGCGCCACGGGAAACTGGTTTCACTACAGCGTGGATTACCGCATTGGCACGCGATATATGGGCGAATTTATCGTTGATAATTTTAAACGCGAGGCGATGAAAAACCGGTTTCTGGCCCAATTGCTGAAAACCGACAGCATCGACATTTCCTCAAATATCAGTTTTGAAAATCTAGCGCCGCTGTCGACATATCTGGGCAAACCGGGTGCCGCGCGGCTTGGCGGGTTAGA
>CAYYXZ010000159.1:0-5109 GCA_964475715.1 uncultured Marinosulfonomonas sp.
TGAAAAAGAACAGTATCACTGCAAACGGGCCCCAAAGCTGGTAATCGGCGCTGGCATAACCGGTGCCGGTGACGATCGAGGTTACATTAAAAAGTGCCTTACGAAATATCGGCTCGATTGCGCCGCCTTCGGTGGCAAAACGGTAAGCTGTGATCAGCAGGATTGACGCCAGAAGCACCATAAGAAAGCTGCGAATCTGGCTGTCTGTAAAGAACGGCCGCGACGCGCCGCCGACCATTTGCACATAACGCACAAACGGCAGGCTGGCCAAAATCATAAACACGGCTGACACGTATTCAGAGCCGGCTGAAAAGGCCTCAAACGAGGCATCTCGGGTTGAAAACCCACCCGTGGACATGGTGGTAAAAGCGTGGTTCAGCGCATCAAACTGGCCCATTCCCATTATCAGGTAGGCAAAGAAACAGAGGACCGTCAGCACCAGATAAATCATCGAAATACTGGTAGCAATTTCCGCCGCGCGGGGCAGGATTTTGCCCATCGTATCAAAGCCTTCGGAGCGGAAAATCTGCATCCCGCCGATGCGCAGCTCGGGCAAAAACACCATCGCCACAACGATGATCCCGATGCCGCCAAACCACTGCATCATCGAGCGCCACAAAAGCACGCCTTCGGGCAATTCATCCAGCCCGACAAACACCGTGGATCCTGTGGTGGTCAGCGCCGACATTGCCTCGAAAAACGCATCGACCACGCGGGCATCCGGCGCGCCCAGAATAAACGGCAAGGCACCAAATATCGGCAGGGCCAGCCAAACGCCGGTGGTTAACAAAAACGTCTGCTGGATGCTCAGCCCCTTGCGCGAACGCCTGAAAGTGGCAACGGCCATTGTCGCCCCGCTGAGCACCACAATAACGCCGCTTTGCAAAAACACCGTCCAATGCCCGTTGTCATAAACCAGATCGATCACCAGAGGAAACAGCATCGTCAATCCGAGAACCGTAACCATCTGGCCGATAACATAAATGACAGGGCGCAGATCAAACATGGGCCAAGGCTTGGCGCGATGCGCTCAAGCTGTCAAGCGGATTTCAAGCTTGACCAAAGCCGGGTCACAGATTATCCACACCACATCGTGGCGATTTGTTATTCGGATTGCGGGCCACGTTAAATATGCCGCTAAAAGGATTGGGACAACCACCAAACGCCCCGAAGCCTTTGATCCGGTTCGGGGTTTTTTTGTGGCTGATTGGCCGATGACAAGGATTTAAACGATGCGCAATGACTGGAATAACCGCACCAAGGCCGTGCATTGCGGCACCAAACGCAGCCAATACGGCGAAGTTTCCGAGGCGATATTTTTAACCCAGGGCTTTGTTTACGACACGGCCCAAGACGCCGAGGCCCGTTTTATCAAAACCGGCGAGGACGAATTTATTTACGCCCGCTACGGCAACCCGACCGTGCGCATGTTCGAAGAACGCATGATGGCGCTTGAGGGCTGCGAGGATGCTTTTGCCACCGCATCGGGCATGGCGGCGGTGAATGCGGCGATTACGGCGGGGCTAAAATCGGGCGATCACGTGGTGGCCGCCAAGGCGTTATTTGGCTCGTGTCTTTATATTTTACAAGATGTTCTGACCCGCTTCGGGGTGACTGTAACGCTGGTGGATGGCGCCGATTTGGCCGCATGGAAAACCGCCTTGCGCCCCGACACCAAGCTGGTGTTTTTCGAAAGCATCTCTAATCCGACGCTTGAGCTGATCGACATCCGCGCCGTCAGTAATTTAGCCCACGCGGTTGGCGCGCTAGTTCTGGTGGATAATGTATTTGCCACGCCGGTTTTTTCCAACGCATTCCAGCACGGCGCCGATGTGGTGATTTATTCGACCACCAAACACATCGACGGTCAGGGCCGCTGTTTGGGCGGCATCATTTTGGGCAGTCGGGAATTCATCCGCGGCACGCTAGAGCCCTACATAAAACACACCGGCGGCGCGCTTAGCCCGTTTAATGCGTGGGTGATGCTAAAGGGTCTGGAGACGCTGGATTTGCGTTGTCGGGCGATGGCAGATTCGGCGTTCAAGATTGCCAAAGCGCTTGAGGGCCACGATAAATTAACCCGCGTCATTCACCCGTTTTTAACCAGCCACCCGCAGGCCGAACTGGCAAAACGTCAAATGTCCGGTGGCGGCACCATGCTGGCGATTGAAATTAACGGCGGGCAAAAGGCGGCGTTCCGGTTTATGAATGCTTTGCAGATTTTCATCATTTCCAACAATCTTGGCGACGCCAAAAGCATCATCACCCATCCGGCCACCACCACCCACCAACGTCTGCCCGATGACCAGAAAATCGAGCTGGGCATCACGCCGGGCCTTGTGCGCATCAGCATCGGGCTTGAGGATGGAGATGATCTGCGCGACGATTTAATTGCGGCGCTGACGGCGGTTTAGGCGGCGGTTTAGGATTGTGATCTGCGGTTAATATTTGGCAAACTTACCGCGATCCTTTAGAATGGGGCAACCGCCAAGATCAAGGAATGCCGATGAATATCCAGCCACCAAAAGACAGCGATGATGTCGCCCGCAAAAAAGCCCAAGCCGCATTGGCGGTTTTGCGCGACTGGGCCGCATCGGTCAGCGCCATCGAAGTGGCGCAGCTGGACCCTGCCATCGGGCGGCTTTTGCCGGAAAATCAGGTTTCGAATTATCCGGCTCTGGCGCGTGCCTACCCCGAAGAATTCACCGTGAACGAAGCCTACAAAGCATCCCTGCCCGATTTGCAAAACGGCCCTGAAAGTTTGATCAAAGGCGCAAAGCGCCAGATCCAGCACGTTGGGATTTCCAATTTCAGGCTGCCAATCCGGTTTCATTCCCGCGATGGTGCTGATTTGCGGCTGGAAACTTCGGTGACCGGAACGGTCAGTCTTGAGGCCGGCAAGAAGGGCATAAACATGTCGCGCATCATGCGCACTTTTTACGCCCACGCCGAAAAAACCTTTAGCTTTGCGGTGATCACGGCGGCGTTGAATGATTACAAAACCGATCTGGACAGCTTTGACGCCCGCATCCAAATGCGATTTTCCTTTCCGATGAAAATGGTATCTTTGCGCTCAAATCTGTCGGGGTATCAATATTACGAAATTGCGCTGGAACTGGTTGAAAAGAAAGGTGAAATTAAAAAATTTATCCATCTGGATTATGTCTATTCCTCAACCTGCCCCTGCTCGCTGGAATTGGCCGAACACGCCCGCCAAACCCGCGGGCAATTGGCCACGCCCCATTCACAACGCAGCGTGGCGCGCATTTCGGTGCAGACAATTGCGGGCGAGGATTGTTTGTGGTTTGAAGATCTGATCGACATTTGCCGCGCGGCCGTTCCAACCGAAACCCAAGTGATGGTAAAACGCGAAGACGAGCAGGCCTTCGCTGAATTAAACGCCGCCAACCCGATTTTTGTCGAAGATGCGGCCCGGCTGTTTTATCAGGGCTTGCAGGCCGATCCGCGCATTGCGGATTTCCGCGTCATTGCCAGCCACCAAGAAAGCCTGCACAGCCATGACGCCGTCAGCATCCTGACCGAAGGCGAAACATTTGTGGCCGAAAGTCTGGATCCAAAATTGTTCAACACCCTGTTTCACACCGGCTAGGCTTCTTCCTTGATTGCATATTTTTCGAACAATTGGCTTTGCATCATAAAGAAGATAAACATCGCCGCCGGTTGTCCGAAAACCTCAAATTTCACCCAGACATCGGTGGACATGGTGCGCCAGACAAATTCGTTGCTGACGCCAAGAATGACAAATAAAACCACCAGCCGTTTGGTTAAAATCATCCAGCCCTCGTGCTTTAGCGGCATGACTTCTTCCATCACCACTTGCAGATAGCTCTTGCCGCGCCATAAACCAAAGCCAAGTATGCTGGCAAATAACAGAAAAACCAGTGTCGGTCTCATTTTGAAAAACCGCTCGTCATTCAGCCAGACGGTCAAGCCACCAAACACCACCACAATCACCAGCGTCATGACCTGCATCCGCGAAACCTTGCCCGTCAGCTGGTATAAAATCAATGTGGTCACAGCCAGCATCGGCACAAACAGCAAAGTCACCACAATAAAGCCGCTATATTCATTGCCGCCAAAACTGTATGTCTGGTCCTTCATTTGACTATAGGCGATAAAAAACAGCAGCATCGGGCCCAGATCCAGGCCCAGCTTTACATACGGGTTAATCTTTTTATCATTGCTCATTTCAGGCCCTTCGCTATCCATTCACCCCAATTATCACAGCCTTCGGCGCAAGCAATGCCATAAGCGCAAAACCTATTCATCCGCAAGCCCGGTCAAGGCATGGGCAAATTCTTCGGGGTCAAACGCATCCAGATCGTCAATCTGCTCGCCCACCCCGATGGCATGGATCGGCAGACCAAATTTATCGGCCAGCGCCACCAGCACACCACCTTTGGCCGTGCCGTCAAGTTTGGTCATCACCAGACCGGAAACATCGGCCAATTCCTGAAATACCTTGACCTGATTAAGCGCATTTTGCCCCGTGGTCGCATCCAAAACCAACAAAGTGTTGTGAGGGGCGGATGGATCTTTTTTGCGGATCACCCGCACGATTTTGGCCAATTCTTCCATCAAATCGGCGCGGTTGTGCAGACGTCCCGCAGTGTCGATCAGCAGCAAATCAGCGCCGTCGGCTTCGGCCTGGGTCATGGCGTCAAAGGCCAATGAGGCCGGATCCGAGCCTTCGGGCGCGGTCAGCACCGGCACATCTGCGCGCTGGCCCCAGACTTGCAATTGCTCCACCGCAGCCGCGCGAAATGTGTCGCCCGCCGCGATCACCACGTTTTTGCCCGCCGCCTTAAACTGGCTGGCCAGCTTGCCGATCGTGGTGGTTTTACCCGACCCGTTCACCCCGACCACCAACACAACTTGCGGTTTTTTGTCATAAAGCGGCAAGGGTTTGGCCACCGGATCCATGATGCGGGTAATTTCCGCCGCCAGCAAACGCTTGATTTCAGCGGTCGACATTTTTTTGCCAAAACGCCCCTCGGCCATATTTGCCGTCACGCGCAAAGCCGTATCAACGCCCATATCGGTCGTGATCAACAGCTCTTCGATACGCTCGAGCATATCGTCATCAAG
>CAYYXZ010000160.1:0-1594 GCA_964475715.1 uncultured Marinosulfonomonas sp.
CCGTTGATCACATCGATGGTCAGGCGGGTGTGTTTCCAGGCCTCGTATTGCTGGCCGCTGATGTAAAAGGGCGCGCCACCGATTTCGCCCATTTGCACGTCATTGTCGGAAATTATCAGATCACCCTTGGCGTAGCACATCGGTGCCGAGCCATCGCAGCAGCCGCCGGATTGGTGAAAAATAACCGGCCCGTGCTCGGCGGTTATTTCCGCGATTAACTGTAACGCACTGGCTGTGGCCTGAACCTGATTTTCTTTTTTACTGGTCATTTTATCCCCGATTCTGGGGGTAGCTTAGCGCCGATCTGCTAAAATGCCAAATAAAACAAAGGGTGCCCGCGTTGCCGCAGACACCCCTGTCATTGCTATCGGTGAGTAAATTATTGTGGCTTGTTTCTTTCCACAATCGCAATGATATCCTGATGCACTTCAGGGTTCATTTTATCGGCCAACGGCACAAAACGGATGTTAAAGTCGTTATCTGTAATCAACGCGCTAACTTTACCGCCGGCAAGCGTAGAGCTGATACCGTAATTGACAAACATCTGCTGCATGTCCGCGTCCTTGGTGATGAAATCCAGCAGCGCCATGTCGGCTTTGCTTGGGTCTTTTTTCACGGCCATCAGATAAGGAAAAGCAATGGCGCCTTCTTCAGGCCAGATCACCGCCAGAGTTCCGTCAGCAATGGCAGCTTGAACGGTCGCACCAACAACAGAGCCGATCGAAACCTGATGGCTGCCGTTCAGTAGCTGGGCTGTCACAACGCCGCTGCCAAAAGGCCGCTCGTCACTTTTTCTGGGGTCATCTTTCATAGTTTCCAAAGCAGGCACTTTGGCGTTCTGGATAATTTTTTCAAATTTTTCCTTTCCGACCACATGATAAAGCGAAGCAAGCGTGCGCATGGTAAAACACCCGCGTCCCGGGATTGCCAAGCTGCCTGCGAATTCCGCCAGCTCGGCCCAGCTTTTGGGCACATCTGCCGTATCAATCAGCTTGGGGTTGTAAGATATCACCATCATTTCGACATAGGGCGCCGGTAATTGGCCATTGCCCTTATCTGTCAGGGCACCAAATTGGGGGGCCATTTCAAAGTGGTCGGGTAGTGGCTCTAGAATGTCACGGGCATTGTTCAGATGCTTGAAAATATCGCGCCCCGGAGGGGTTTCGCCGGTGCGCCCATAGGTGAATAAAACGCTAAAATCTATACTTCCGGCGGCAGTCGCATCGGTAATGATTTTAGAGAAACCGCCACTGCGTTTATATTCGGAATGGATCGTGTGCGCGGTGCTTTGCGCGAATTTTTCGGCGATCTGTTCGGTTACAGAGGCGCGGATTGTGCCGGGCATGTGGAGCAGAGCCGAAGTATCTGTGTCGCCCGGTGTTTTGGCTGTTTCCGATGCGATTGCCGTGCTGCCCATGGCCAGAGCAAACATCCCCGTCACTGCGGCAAGGCGCAGAGCATTTATGTGTTTAGACATACTTATCCCTTTATTTTTTATTTGTTATGTTGGGTGGGGTGTGGCGTTTGCACTGCTTGCAAATCCGGCCTTCCTGATGCGATCCAAATAGGAACTCAGGCCTGTAAATTCAAGGGG
>CAYYXZ010000160.1:1694-5095 GCA_964475715.1 uncultured Marinosulfonomonas sp.
TAGCTGACCAGCAGGTTTTTGGTTTGCTGGTAATGGTTTAGCATCATCAGATGGGTTTCGCGCCCCACGCCCGATTGTTTGTAGCCGCCAAATGCCGCGTGTGCAGGGTAGGCGTGATAGCAGTTGGTCCAGACGCGCCCCGCCTTGATCGCACGTCCCATCCGGTAGGCGCGGTTGCCATCGCGGGTCCAGACGCCGGCCCCCAGGCCGTAAAGCGTGTCATTGGCAATTTCCAGCGCTTCCGCGTCGGTTTTAAAGGTGGTCACGGCCAGCACGGGGCCAAAGATTTCCTCTTGGAAAACGCGCATTTTATTGTGGCCTTTGAGCAGGGTTGGCTGGATGTAATAGCCGCCCGCAGGCGTGTCGCCGCTTTGCACCGGGCCACCACCAATCAGAACCTCGGCACCTTCTTTGCGCCCGATATCCAGATAAGACAGGATTTTTTCAAACTGCTCCTCTGAGGCCTGCGCGCCAACCATGGTGTTGAAATCAAGCGGATCACCCTGCACGATGGCCGCAATGCGGACCAGACATTTTTCCATGAAGGCCTCATAAATATCTTCGTGGATTAGCGCGCGCGACGGGCAGGTGCAGACCTCGCCCTGATTAAAGGCAAACAACACCAGACCCTCAATGGCTTTGTCCAGAAATGCGTCATCCTCATCCATCACATCCTTGAAAAATATGTTGGGGGATTTCCCACCCAATTCAACCGTGGATGGAATGATGTTGGCGGCGGCATATTGCATGATCAAACGCCCGGTGGTGGTTTCGCCGGTAAAGGCGATTTTGGCGATGCGGGTGGATGTGGCCAACGGTTTACCGGCCTCAAGCCCAAATCCGTTAACCACGTTCAGCACACCGGCGGGCAGCACGTCCGCGATCAGCTCCATCAAAACCATGATCGAGGCCGGCGTTTGTTCGGCCGGTTTCAAAATAACGCAATTGCCGGTCACCAATGCCGGTGCCAGCTTCCAAGTGGCCATCAAAATCGGAAAATTCCACGGGATGATCTGGGCAACCACACCCAGAGGTTCTTGAAAATGATAGGCCACGGTGTCGGCGTCAATTTCGCTTATCGTGCCTTCTTGGGCGCGGATCGCACCAGCGTAATAGCGGAAATGATCAATCGCCAGCGGAATGTCGGCAGCGTTGGTTTCGCGGATCGGTTTACCGTTATCCCAGGTTTCGGCCTCGGCCAGCATGGCCAGATTGGCCTCCATGATATCGGCGATTTTCAACAATGCAGCGCTGCGTTCGGTCACGCTGGTCGCACCCCACGCATCTTTGGCCGCGTGGGCGGCATCCAGCGCCAGCTCGATATCTTTTTCGTTTGATCGCGCAACCCGGCACAAAACCGTTCCGTTTACCGGGGTGATGTTGTCAAAATATTTACCATCCACCGGATCAACAAATTTACCGCCGATAAAATTGCCGTATTTTTCCTTGAATTTAAACGCCATGGTTTTTTCCTCCCAGAAAAGTTGCTATATAATAACGATAGCTTAGTGCGCAAAATTCCATCTGTCATCTTTGAAGCCCTGATTTCTGCGCTCATAGCTATTTTGGGCCGAGATAATAACAAATAGCCCCTTTTCACCCATCGAAATCCATGAAATAGGGACGTGTCAAATGAAGCCTTCCAAGGAGAGACCCGATGGAGATTCGCGACGCCCTTTCATTTGACGATGTTTTGCTGGTTCCCGCTGCCTCGAATGTGCTGCCCTCAACGGCTGACACAGCAACGCAGGTGACCAAATCAATCCGCCTGAATATCCCGCTGCTCAGTTCGGCGATGGACACCGTAACCGAGGACCGCATGGCAATCGCCATGGCGCAGGCCGGCGGCATGGGGGTGATCCACCGTAATCTGGACATCGCCGAGCAGGCCCGTCAGGTGCGCCGCGTCAAGCGTTTTGAAAGCGGAGTGGTTTATAGCCCGATCACCTTGACGGCCAATCAGACGCTGGCCGATGCCAAGGCCTTGCAGGAGCGTTACCACGTCACAGGTTTTCCGGTGATTGACGGGATGGGGCGGGTGGTTGGCATTGTCACCAACCGCGATATGCGTTTTGCCTCGGATGATAAAACCCCGGTTCATGCGATGATGAGCAGTGATAATCTGGCCATTTTGCGCGAGCCTGCCGATTTATGCGAGGCCAAAAGCCTGATGCAGGCCCGCCGGATTGAAAAGCTGTTGATTACCGATGAGGCTGGCAAGTTGACTGGTTTGTTGACGATCAAGGATCTTGAGCAGGCCGTGCTAAACCCGACGGCCAGCAAGGATGATCTGGGCCGTTTGCGGGTGGCTGCGGCCAGCACGGTTGGCGATGCCGGGTTTGAGCGCTCGGCCGCTTTGGTTGAAGCCGGTGTTGATATCATTGTGATCGACACCGCGCATGGCCATTCCGAGGGCGTGGCGCTTGCGGTGGAGCGGGCCAAAAAGGCGTTTGGCGATGTGCAGGTTATGGCCGGCAATGTGGCCACCGCCGAGGCCACCCGCGCGCTGATCGGGGCGGGCGCGGATGCGGTCAAGGTTGGCATCGGGCCGGGCTCGATTTGCACAACGCGGATTGTGGCGGGTGTGGGTGTGCCCCAGTTGACGGCGATTGTTGACAGTGCGCGCGGTGCGGCCGACACGGGAACGCCGGTTATTGCCGATGGGGGCATCAAGTTTTCCGGTGATTTCGCCAAGGCGATTGCGGCCGGTGCCAGCTGTGCTATGGTTGGCTCAATGGTGGCTGGAACCGATGAAAGCCCCGGAGAAATCATTTTATATCAAGGCCGTAGCTTTAAAGGCTATCGTGGCATGGGTAGCCTTGGCGCGATGGCGCGCGGCTCGGCTGACCGGTATTTCCAAGAGGATGCCGCCAGCGATAAACTGGTGCCCGAAGGCATTGAGGGCCAAGTGCCTTACAAAGGTCCGGCCGGCACGGTTATTCACCAACTGGTTGGCGGCCTGCGGGCCGCGATGGGCTACACCGGCTGTGCCACGGTCGAGCAGATGCGCAAAAATACCGAGTTCGTGCGGATCACGGCCGCAGGTTTAAAGGAAAGCCATGTGCATGATGTGCAAATCACCCGCGAAAGCCCGAATTACCGGATGTCGTAGCGGGCTGCTCACTTTAGCGCCAATTGTTATGCAGCTTTAAACCTGTTAGCTAAGAAACAGATTATCACACGGGACAACAAGATGAAGCTTTTACGCAGTTTAGCACTGAGTTTGGCACTGGCATTGATTTTCGCGCTGCAAGGTTTTTCTGCGTCCGCAAACCCTCCTGATCTGAACCAGACTACGCGATTGGCCGAGCGGGGCCATGCAGTTGCGCAATTCAATCTGGGTTTAATGTATCATCAAGGCGATGGCGTCGCACAGGATTACAAGCAAGCTGTGAAATGGT
>CAYYXZ010000161.1:0-5059 GCA_964475715.1 uncultured Marinosulfonomonas sp.
CCCTGTGCGCCCAATTCATTCATTGCAGACATCAGCGCATTGGCAAATTGGGCCTCGGTACCTTTGATGCCCTTGGCCTTTAATCCCTTTTTCGGGGCGGGTATGATCTTATATTCAAACGTGTTCATTGTGATTCCCGTAAATTCTGAAGCTGTTTACTAACAAAAATTTATCCGCGAGTCTCTGATTATCCTAAAGCGTCGGCAAAATATTGCGCCTTGGCAAAAGCTACCTAGGGGTGGTGGGCTATGTAAATAAGCCCCTAAATCTAGCAGGTGCAACTGATTATCAGTTACATTAGAATTATTCTAAATACACTTTACAATCAAATCACGGCTTGCTACATTAGGAATGTAAAAATAAGCGGCCAGATTAGCCGTCAGATAACCAGCCAATGGGCCGATTATTTAATCGCAACCCAACCAGCCCGAATAGGAGCACACTATGAATTTGAATAAAAAAGTTGCCGACGCCCTGAACCAGCAAATCAACAGCGAGCTGAGCGCGTCATATGAATATCTTGCCATGGCCGCGTTTTTTGAATCCGTCGATCTGCCTGGTTTTGCCACTTGGTTTCGTGCCCATTCGGTAGAGGAAACCGGCCACGCCATGCGAATTTTCGAATTTGTGAACCGCCGTGGTGGCCGGGTTGAGCTGGCCGCGATTGCCCAGCCACGGGTTAGCTATAGCTCGGCCTTGGAAGTGATGGAAACGGCGCTGAAAATGGAAGGCACCGTGACCTCGCAAATCCACAAATTGTTTGAAATTGCGGCGGCTGAAAAAGAATACGGCACCCAGAATATGCTGCAATGGTTCCTTGAGGAGCAGGTTGAAGAAGAAGATCTGTTCAGCTCGACCTTGGCCCAAGTCAAAGCGGCTGGCGAAAACCCGTGGCACCTGCGGGTGCTGGATAAACAGCTGGGTCAACGCACAGACGCCTAAAACCAACCGCTACTCACGACTACCCAACCCCGCTTGGCCATTTGGTCGGGCGGGGTTTTTTATGAGCGGCGGGGCGGCGTTATTTGCCTGCCCGCCGCTGCCCGCCGCTGCGCAATCACTTGAAACTGCCGCTCGGCCTGATCTAGACGCGCCTTTCTTGGGGCCGTTTGCAAATCCAGAACTCGCCAATTCCCCGATGTTCTTGGCGGCAGACTTTACTGTTGGTTGCCAGAAAGGCAAAAAATCAGGTCAGGATGCCGCGGCTCTGATATTTAAACGCTTGACGTTGTTCATCGCCGCTTTATATTTCAAATCTGCAATCGTAAACGCGTTTTGCATCACAATCAGGAGGATACACCCCATGAAAATTATTAAACATTCGGTTCTGGCCCTGGCCGCGACACTGGCCGCACCCGTTGCATTTGCCGACGGCAATCAGGATCGCACCGGCTGGCCCGAGAGCTTTACCGTTGGCACAGCATCCCAAGGCGGCACTTATTTTGCCTATGGCTCGGGTTGGGCCAATCTGGTTGCCGAGCAGCTGGGCATTTCGGGTGGCGGCGAAGTCACGGGTGGCCCGATGCAGAATATGGCGCTGGTTCACACCGGTGAAGCGCAGATGGGTATGACCACAATGGGTCCGGCTGACGAATCCATTCGCGGCACCAACCCGATTGCACCGGGTCTGAAAATGACCAACGCCTGTGCGATGTTCCCGATGTATCAGACCCCGTTTTCGGTTACCGCGCTATCTTCGTCCGGCATTAAAAGCATCGCGGATATTCCCGATGGCGCCCGCATTGGCTTTGGTCCGGCCGGCTCGACCTCGGACACTTATTTCCCGCGCATGATGGAAGAGCTTGGCGTGAATTTCGAGCGTCGTAATGGCGGTTGGAGCGATCTTGGTAGCCAGCTTCAGGATGGTCTACTGGACGTGATTGCCTTTGCAGCCGGCATTCCGGTTCCGGCTGTTAGCCAGCTTGAAGTGCAAACCGATGTGAACATCATCGAATTTACCGAAGATGAGCAGACCAAAATCATGGCGGCCTTCCCGGTCTCTGCCTTTAGCATTCCCGCCGATACTTACGGATCTCTGGACAGCGATGCGCGTTCGGTTTCGATGTGGAACTTTGCGATTGCCAATTGCGAATTGCCGGCCTCGTTTGTTTACGCGGTGGTTGATGTGGTGATGTCCGATAATGAGCGGATGGTGAATATTCACCGTGCTGCGCGTTCGACCGTGCCTGAAAACTGGGTCAAGAACGAAGTAATGATGTGGCACCCCGGTGCGGCCAAATGGTTCATAGACCATGCCGGTGCCGATATCGCTGCCGATAAAATCCACGCTGCGAAATAAGCGCGGATTTATTATAAAATCTGGCCGCGCCCCAATGATGGGCGCGGCCAACTTATTAATTCAAGTGGCTTGAAGAACCATTCAGGCCAGCCGGGGGGCAACTATGGCCGAGCAATCTGTAAATCAGGCAACTGAAACCGAAGATATTATTCTGGCCGAAGGTGTGGATGAAGAACCCACCGAGGGTAACCGCAGACTTTTCAGCGGCAATTCCTATCTGTTTATCGCCAGCCTTTCAGCGTTTTATGCGGCCTTTCACATGGCTGCCCTGAACGGTCTGTCGATCAATGCGATGACCGGAATTAACATCCCGTTTTTGCCGCGTTTTCCGATGGAAACCTGGAATTTTCGAATAGTTCACGTGGCCGGTGCGCTGGCGCTGGGCTTTTTGCTGTTTTCGGCCCGGGAATTTCGCGATGATCCGCGCGGCGAAACGCCGGTGCTGGGCTATATTTCCTACGGGCTGATGCTGGTGGTGGGCTATTCCATTTTTACAGCCTTTGGTTTTGCCAACGATATTGCCGGCGGGGTTCTGTGGAACGGCATGGATGCGGACATCAAAGCGCGCGAAACCTGGCATTTCGGGGTGCCTCTGTTGGTGGCCACGGCTGGCGGCATTGTTCTCAGCTGGTTTCACCGGCGTGACCGACGCGGGTTTGCGGCCCCCGATGTGCTGCTGGTGCTGTGCGGGATTGCGGTTGCGGTTTATCTGATTACGATTTTCGGCACTTTGATGCGCAACGCCACCGGCACGCCTTTTGCACCGATCGGCATGAGCCTTGCGGCCATCGCTGGCACCGCCCTGATCATGGAGCTGACCCGCCGCGTTGCCGGTCTTGCCCTGATTATCATTTCCGGTATTTTTCTGGTTTATGTGTTTGTCGGTGAAACACTGCCCGGCTTTCTGAATGCGCCCAATATTTCATGGCAGCGGTTTTTCAGCCAGCTTTATACCGATGCGGGTATTTTGGGGCCAACCACCGCCGTCAGCTCGACCTATATTATTCTGTTCATCATTTTTGCAGCCTTCCTTCAGGCCTCCAAAGTGGGCGATTATTTTGTCAACTTTGCCTTTGCCGCCGCCGGTAAATCGCGCGGTGGTCCGGCCAAAGTGGCAATCTTTGCCTCGGGCTTGATGGGCATGATTAACGGCACCTCGGCGGGCAATGTGGTGGCGACCGGCTCATTGACCATTCCGCTGATGAAAAAGGTGGGCTACCCCAAAAAGACCGCCGGCGCCATTGAGGCCGCGGCATCCACCGGCGGGCAAATCATGCCACCGATCATGGGGGCGGGTGCCTTTATTATGGCCGAAATTACCGGCATCCCTTACACCGATATTGCCATTGCGGCGATCATTCCGGCGGTGCTTTATTTCACTTCCATCTACTTCATGGTGGACCTTGAGGCCGCCAAGCTGGGCATGCGCGGGATGCGCGAGGACGAGCTGCCTAAATTCCGCATTTTGGCGCGCCGTGTGTTTTTGTTTTTACCGATCATCATTTTGATTGCCGCGCTGTTTCAGGGGTATTCCGTAATCAGGGCCGGCACCTTGGCCACGGTTGCCGCCGCGGTTATTTCGTGGCTGGCACCGGCGGAAATGCGACTGACAAATATTTTCCTGCGCGACCGAAAAGATACGCTGATGAGCTCGCTTTTGGTGCAATCCGTCATCATTGCCGTGATGGTCGTGGTGACGATGCTGGGCTTTTATTTGCTGTCGTATCTTAATCAGGGTGTGGTTGCGGCCGGTGGCGTTATTCTGGTGATTGTCTTGGCCGCCGTCGCGCTGATGCGCTGGTATCGTTACGGCAAATCCAAAAAGCAGACGGTGAATGACGGGATGAATTTTTCGTCCATCGTCAAGGCTTTTGAGATGGCCGGAACCATGTCGATCCAGATCATCGCGGTTTGTGCCTGTGCCGGTATTATCGTCGGGGTGATTTCGCTTACCGGAGTTGGTGCGCGCTTCTCGATCCTGCTGCTTGGGCTTGCCGAGGCCAGCCAGCTGCTGGCGCTGATTTTCGCCATGTTCATCGCCATTTTGCTGGGCATGGGCATGCCAACCACGGCGGCTTATGCAGTGGCGGCATCGGTGGTGGCACCGGGTCTGGTGCAGCTTGGCATCCCGCTGCTGACGGCGCATTTCTTTGTGTTTTACTTTGCCGTGGTCTCGGCCATCACGCCCCCCGTGGCGCTGGCGTCTTATGCTGCGGCGGGGATATCGGGGGCCAATCCGATGGCGACCTCTGTTGCCTCGTTTAAAATTGGTATCGCTGCGTTTATCGTGCCGTTCATGTTCTTTTACAATTCGGCACTTCTGATGGATGGTGCCTGGTACGAGATTGTCCGCGCGGCCGCCACCGCGATCTTTGGGGTTTATTTGCTGTCTTCGGGCATACAGGGCTGGTTTATGGCCGCCCGCACGGCCTGGTTTTTAAGGATTGCGATGCTGACTGCCGCGCTGTTCATGATTGCCGGCGGCTTGACCACGGATCTGATCGGGGCGGGAATTGCGGTTGCAATCTATTTTGTGCAAAAGCTGTTTCGCCCGTCTGCGGATGCCAGCATCAAGGTGCGCGGTGCAGATTAGGTTTTTCGAATAAGCTTGAATAACCTTGGGCACACGTTTGCCCAAGGGCCAAGAAAATCGGATGTGCGTGCCCATTCGAAATGTGACAGCCTTGAGCTATAATTTGATGGTCGGGATTATCTGTATGTTTGCCGCGCTCTGATCTGCGGTGATGCTGTCTGCCGGCG
>CAYYXZ010000162.1:0-5002 GCA_964475715.1 uncultured Marinosulfonomonas sp.
GGTTTTGCCACAGGTTCTGGCTGGCTCGGAACTTTTCCAATTTCCAGCGTTTTCATCAAAACATTCAGCACCTCAAAGCGACGCGGCGCGCGCCCGATTTTTCCGTGCGAAACAAAACAGCCCATAATCCGGCTGATTTCGCCCAGATCACTGCGAAGCGGCAGCAAAATCAGCTTGGCATCCAGTGACGGTTTGCCAATTCTGCGCTCTGCTTGCAAAGTCAGCTGACCAATTTTCGGACCCTCAAAAACGTCCTGAAGCGCGTCCGTAACGGCACTGCGTGCGGTCGGGGTGAAAAATGCGGTAAACGGCATGCCGCGCACCTCCATTCCCAGCAGATCATTCAAATGATTGCCCGCCAGACGCACCCGCCCCATTCCCATCGAAATACGTTCTAGAATAAAGGTGTTCGGCAAGGCGCGCTCAATGCCGCGCGGATCAATTTCGCTGCGCTGTGGCACGATACGGCCCATGCGCAAACCCTGCCAATAGGCCTCGACCTCGTTGATCTCGGGAAACAAAGTCTCGGTTTTATAGCGAAACATCGAAATCACGTTTTTTCCACCACTTATTTTTTGCATCACAAACACCCGTTCAATTATACCCACATGGGTCAGACATTGTTGTTCACAGGGTTGATCTTGTGTTAACCTTACGAACATAATGCTTACCGCCAGGTTAATATGGCACAGGTTGAAGCAAATTAAGGGGATAAAATTACTAAATGGTTAACCGAAGATGATAAACTCGATGACAGGCTTTGCTGCGCGCAATGCTGAAATTCCCGGACTTTCCTGGGGGTGGGAGCTTCGAAGTGTTAACGCCAAGGGTCTTGATATCCGCCTGCGCCTGCCCGATTGGATCGAGGGCCTAGAGGCGGCCGTGCGCGAACAAATCGTCAAATCTGTCGGGCGCGGCAGCGTTAATTTAAGCTTGCGGGTGATGCGCGATAACAGCCGCACAACGCTTAATCTGAACGATGCCCAACTGGTGCGCGTGATCAACGCGCTGACGAAAATCGAAAATGACGCTACCGATAGCAACCTGACGCTAACCCCCTGCACTGCAACCGATATTTTAAACCAGCGCGGGGTGATTGACAGTGCGACTGTCCAGATTGACACCGCTCCGCTACTGGCGGCTTTGCTGGCCGATTTGCCGGCCGTTCTGGATGATTTTATGGCCATGCGGGCCGTTGAGGGCAAAGCGCTGGATGGCATCATCAAGGGCCAGCTTGAGCAGATCAAAAGCCAAACCGCCAAAGCCGTGATTGCCGCCCAAGACCGCAAAGTTGATGTGGCCAAAACCCTGCGCAAGAACCTGGCCCTTGTGCTGGATAATTCCGAAGGCGCCGATGCGGGGCGTGTGGCGCAAGAATTGGCCATGCTGGCGGTGAAATCCGATGTGCTGGAGGAGCTGGACCGCCTTGGTGCCCATGTGGATGGTGCCTTTGATTTGCTGACAAAAACCGGCCCCGTCGGGCGCAAGCTTGATTTTTTAATGCAGGAATTCATGCGCGAGGCCAACACGTTATGCTCCAAGGCGCAGGCCACCGATTTAACCCGCATCGGGCTTGAAATGAAGGCCACGATTGACCAGATGCGTGAACAAGTGCAAAATGTGG
This sequence comes from uncultured Marinosulfonomonas sp., assembly GCA_964475715.1. Taxonomy (GTDB): domain Bacteria; phylum Pseudomonadota; class Alphaproteobacteria; order Rhodobacterales; family Rhodobacteraceae; genus Profundibacter. The sequence goes on from CAYYXZ010000162.1 coordinate 1,625, forward strand.
AGTGAAAAATGAATAAACGGTTTAATCGTCGCGGCCTGCTGATTGTGTTGTCCTCGCCATCGGGGGCGGGAAAATCGACCTTGGCCAAGCGGCTGATGGTTTGGGATCGTGAAATCAGTTTTTCGGTTTCGGCCACCACCCGCAAGCCGCGCAAAGGCGAAATTAACGGCACCGATTACCATTTCAAAACCCATGCCGAATTTGAAAATCTGGTGAAAACCGGCGAAATGCTGGAACATGCCGAGGTGTTTGGCAATTATTACGGATCCCCCAAAGCGGCCGTTCAGGCGGCGATCGATGCGGGGCGCGATGTTTTGTTTGATGTGGATTGGCAGGGCGGCCAGCAATTGCGCGCCTCTGATCTTGGCAAACATGTGCTGTCGATTTTCATTTTGCCGCCATCAATTGCCGAACTTGAGCGCCGCCTGCAATCACGCGCACAAGATAGCGCCGAAGTGATCGCGGCCCGGATGCGCAAAAGCCGAGGGGAAATCAGCCACTGGTCGGAATATGATTTTGTGCTGGTGAATGATGATCTGGACGAAACCGAAAACCGGCTGAAATCTATCATCACAGCCGAGCGGCTGCGCCAATCACAACAACCGGATTTGGTGGAGCGTGTGCGTAGTTTGAACACAGAATTCGAGGCCCGAGCATGACCATTTACACATTGGGCGCCCACACCCCTACCCTGCCCCCGGATGGCGATTTCTGGGTTGCGCCCGACGCTAATCTGATTGGCAAAGTCAGCTTGCAAACCGGCGCATCAGTCTGGTTCGGGGCCACGCTGCGCGGCGATAACGAGCTGATTTTGGTTGGCGCGGGCAGTAATATTCAGGAAAACTCTGTGCTGCACACCGATATGGGATTTCCGCTAAGTATCGGGGAAAACTGCACAATTGGTCACAAAGCCATGCTGCACGGCTGCACCATTGGCAACAATTCGTTGATCGGTATGGGGGCCACGGTTTTGAACGGTGCGCGCATTGGTAAAAACTGTCTGATCGGGGCTGGCGCGCTGATCACCGAGGGCAAGGAAATCGCGGATGGCTGTTTGGTGATGGGCATGCCGGGCAAAGTGGTGCGTCAACTGAGCCAAACCGAAATCCAGGGGCTGACGGCCAGTGCGCTTCATTACCAAGACAACATGCGCCGCTTTCGCGATGGCTTGGCTACGGCGTAGGGTTTTTAGTTTTGTATACTTGTTGCGCGGGTGTTTTTGAAAAGAAGAAAACGGACCGGCTTGTTTTCATCCAGAGAACCGATACGTTGTCGGCAAGTATTTTGAAACGGAGAAAGCCCTTGTCGATGCATGTAATCAGTTTGGATAACCGGCTTTGATGGGTTTTGCTCTGGCCACTATTTGGGGCATGTTTGCCGGGATTGTGTTTTCGTCTGTCGGGGCAGCTGGTGGGCTGCTGCCTTCTTTTGCCTTGATCAGTTTTTTTGGCATCGAAAGCCCCAATGATGTAAAATTGATGAGCCAGATCATCGTTTTAGGTGTCGCTTTGATTTTTGTGCCCGGATATTTCAGCAAATCATCGCTGGTTATTCCGCTTGGATTGCTGTTGGGTTTTGGCGGGCTGTTTGGGGCCTGGAGCGGTAGCACTTTGTCGGGGAAATACCTGAATGACATGGATTCGTTCCTGCCGCTGTTTGGCGTATTCACCTTTCTGATTGCGTTGCAGATCATCTGGACAGTTTACCAAAGCCGCAATCTGCTTGCGGAAAACACACACCAAAGCAGTGTGCAGAATATGATGTTTTCCCGTCATAAATTACAATTTTTCTATGGGGTAAAACAATATAAGATCAACGTCTACTCGCCTGTAATTGCAGGTTTTTTTATTGCATTTATTGCCTCTATTTTTGGGGTTGGCGGTGGGTTTTTACTGGTTCCCTACATGATGTCGGTCTTGCGTTTGCCGATGCATATTATCCCCGGAACCGCCGCCATTTCCATCATCATGAGCACCACGGTTTCCATGAGTAATTATGTGTTGCTTGGTGCAAAAACAGAACCGTCGCTGTTAATTCCGATGCTGGCCGGTGCATTATTTGGCGCCTATATCGGGCCAAAGATAAACCGGCGCGCCAAAAATAGCTGGCTACAAATCGCGTTGGTTGTTATTTTGCTGGTGATTGCTGCGAAATATACGGTTTTTTAAACGGTTATAAACCAAAAGAATAACCGCAATTGTTGCCACCAGTTTAGAATCATAATAAAATACTGTAAGGACAAAACCGAATCTATTAAAAAGGAATATGCGATGAAAACCGGCGTTACCCTACCCCAGATCACCTTTCACACCCGCGTGCGCGACGAAAGCATCGGCGGCGACAACCCGTTTAAATGGCAAGACAAAACCACCGATGATTATTTCAAAGGCAAACGTGTGGTGTTGTTTTCACTGCCTGGCGCCTTCACCCCGACATGTTCAACCTACCAGTTGCCCGGCTTTGAAAACAACGCCGCAGAATTTGCCGGCCTTGGCATTGATGAGATTTATTGCATGTCGGTGAACGACAGCTTTGTGATGAACAAATGGGCCCAAGGTCAGGATCTGAATAACGTCAAGGTTATCCCCGATGGTGCCGGTGAATTTACCCGCCAAATCGGCATGCTGGTTGATAAATCCAACATCGGTTTTGGTATGCGGTCCTGGCGTTATGCGGCCGTAATCAAGGATGGCGTGGTAGAAGCATGGTTCGAAGAGCCGGGCTGTGCCGATAATCACGGCGAGGATCCTTATGGTGAATCATCACCGGAAACTGTAATGGCGTGGCTAAAAGATAACGCATAAACTACAATAATTACAACGAATTAGGGCCTGACATTAATCTGTCGGGCCCTTTTTTATGCGTTATCCGATCAGCGGTCCATGCGGCCCATAGCGTTCATCATAATGGCTTTTCAGCCGTTGCAAGGCGATCCGCAGCACGATTTTACCTGATCTTGCCGACCAGCCCATGCGCCGCTCGGCCGCCTCCATTCCCTCCAGATAACAACAACAGCGCAAAACCACATCCCCCAAACCCGGGCCCAGATCTTTCAAGGCTTCCGAAACCCGGTTGCGCGCGCCCGTCGGGCCATCACCGATGCCGCTGTCATTGGCAAAACCGCCCCTGCTGCCGCCGGTCAAAAACCGCTCCCAGTTTTGCGCCACACGCGGGCCCATCTGAGCAAGCTCGAAATCTTCGCGAAGGCGCTCGCCTGCCGCCACCAGACCATCGGTTAAAAAAGGCTGACCTTTCTTGTCTTTGCGCCGGGCCAGCACCGCAAGCGGGGATTCGGCTACATTATAGCGCACCGCGCGGTGCCGCCCGCCATCCGCCACTATTTTTTCACCAAATTCCCGGTGCTGATCGCCAAACTGC
>CAYYXZ010000163.1:0-1353 GCA_964475715.1 uncultured Marinosulfonomonas sp.
TGCAAATGGGGCCACCATTTACGGCGCACCCCAAACCACTGATATTTCGCGACAATTTCGCCAGTGGTGCAGGATTTATGGGTCTACGCCCTAGCCAGCTGCCAGCGCCTGATCCAGATCGTTGATCAGATCAATCGCGTCCTCGGTGCCAATGGAAATCCGCACCACATTTGGCCCAACGCCTGCGGCCTCTTGTTGCTGGCTGCTCAATTGGCGATGCGTGGTCGAGGCCGGATGCAGGATCAGCGACCGGGTATCGCCAAGATTGGCCACATGGCTGAAAATATCCAGGGATTGCACCAGTTTAACGCAAGATTCATAGCCACCTTTTAGCGAAACCGTGAAAAGGGCACCGGCGCCTTTGGGGCAGATTTTTTCGGCCCGTTTTGCGTATGGGCTTGTGGGCAGACCGGCGTAAGTGACCGCTTCAATGCGCGGATCATTTTGCAGCCAAGCCGATATTTCCTTGGCGTTTTGCACATGCTTTTGCATCCGCAGCGACAGGGTTTCGATGCCCATCAAGGTGTAATGCGCGCCTTGGGGGTTCATTGTCATGCCCAGATCGCGCAGCCCAACGGCGATGCCGTGAAAGGTAAAGGCCAGCGGGCCGAATGTTTCGTGAAATTTCAGCCCGTGATAGGCCGGTTCGGGTTGGGACAGGGACGGGAATTTATCGGTGGCCGACCAGTCGAAATTGCCGCTATCCACCACACAGCCGCCGGTGACGGTGCCGTTGCCGGTCAGGTATTTGGTGGTGGAATGCACCACCAGCGTTGCGCCGTGCTTGAAGGGCTGGCACAGGTATGGCGTGGCTGTGGTGTTGTCAACAATCAGCGGGATTTGGGCGGTGTTTGCAATCGCGGCGATGGCGTCCAGATCGGTGATATAGCCGCCCGGATTGGCGATGCTTTCGCAGAAAATCGCCCGGGTGTTTTCGTCAATCGCGCCCGCAACGGCGGCTTCGTCATCGAAATCAACGAACTTTGCCGTCCAGCCAAAGCGTTTGATGGTTTGGGAAAACTGGGTGATGGTGCCGCCATAAGCCCGGGTCGAAGCCACCAGATTCATCCCCGGCGACATCAGCGGAAAGAGCGCCATTATTTGCGCCGCGTGACCCGACGAGCAACAGACCGCACCGGTCCCGCCCTCAAGCGTGGCGATGCGTTCTTGCAGCACGGCAACTGTGGGGTTGGTCAGGCGCGAATAAATATAGCCGACCTCTTGCAAATTAAACAATGCGGCCGCGTGATCGGCATCGCGAAAAACATAAGCCGTGGTTTGATAAATCGGCGTTTGGCGCGCACCGGTGGCAGGGTCGGGGCGCGCACCGGCGTGAATTTGCTGGGTGTCAAA
>CAYYXZ010000163.1:1453-4981 GCA_964475715.1 uncultured Marinosulfonomonas sp.
GGGGGGCGTGTCCTTTGGAAATTTATGGCAGCCTAGGGCAGGTGGCAGGGTCTGACAACAGGGGCCAGCCAGAAAGAAATATTATCGCGTGTCTTTATAATAACCGAGAACGCACGTTTGGTTATTTGCCAGATACCGCAACATTTACCGCATCCAAAACCCTTCGCGTTTGATTATATTGCGGATTTTTTGCTCGCGCACGGGCAGGTTATCACGATCAAACATATCGCGCACTTTCTGGCCGCGGCCCTGATAAATCATCCGCTTGATCGGGTCATATTCCTTGATCACTTTTTTGACCCTGTTGGGTGCGGTGATGCTGTGCAACACATCGATCACATGATCATTTTCGCGGGCATAAAGCAGCGGCAAAACCCGCCAGTGACAACTGATATCGCCATCCAGCCCATCCAGTTCCGGCCCCGGACGCCCACCGCCAAAGGAATGTATCACCAAAGGCAGCGCCACCTGATCCAGCCACGGATCAAGCGTCTGGCAGACCAGTGCATCTGGCGCGTTATTGCGGATTTCTACGCCATATTCTGCAAATCGCGTGCCAAATTCATGCGGGCAACGGTGATAAAACCAGCCGGCGTTAAAATACAGATAACGCTCCCAGTATTCATCGGGGTGCGCGGTATCAAGCGAGCTGGCAAAATCCAGCCCGAAGCGATCATAAAGCGATTTCCAGGTGGCGGTGTAGCCGGGCCCATAAAGCTCGACTTCAGGCCAAGTGTTGGTGCGCCGCATCGAGGCCGTGGGTTTATCAAAATCAAAGGCGATCTTGGTTAAATCGCCGGTGATCAGGGTGTCGGTGTCAAAAAACACAAACGGCTCGCCTTGCGGCATGGCCATCAGCGCTTCGATTTTGTTGCCATGCGGATAGTCTTTGCCAAAATGTTTGCTGTCAAAGCGCAAAATTTTGGCCCCGAAATCTTGCAATAAATCGCGGACCTCGTCGTTTTTCATGCGCGGATCATTGTCCCAGTTTGGCCCGGGTTGTGGCTCGGCGATAAACAGCTGACCTTTGAAATTCGGGCTGCTGTGGCGCAAGGATGCGGCAAACAGCACGGCCTCGTATTGCAGGCGACCGTTCTGGCCAACAATTACAATGTTGAAATCATTGCTGGGTTTTGGGCCGAGTTTTGGTTTTTTGGCCATTGTGCAATCCTGTGTGAAGTCCTGTCTGCAATCCTGCAATCCTGTATTTTCCTGATTATAGCCGGAAATAGTGATCGGCAAAAGATGCTATTGTTTCAATTTACCGGAATTTTTATATATCCTGACGCCTTTATCTCGATTCTTTTGTCAGGATATAAGCCTTTGAACTTGCGCGCATGCTTCATGAATTTTGGTATCAAAATTCACTCCCGTGCGCTATACGGCTGTAAACGCCCTAAAGCGTGGCAACATGGGGCAATAAAAACACTTCGCCATTTTTGGGGATGGTGTTGATGCGCAGCTGACAACCATAAGCGGCCGACAGGTTCTTTTCGCTCATCACCACGGTGGGGCTGCCTTGGGCCATGATTTTGCCGCCGTCAATCAGCGCAACACGGTTTGCAAACATCGCCGTCAGGTTTAAATCATGCATCACCGCGATCACACCGCCACCGGCTTGGGCATATTTTTCGGCCAAACCCATCACCATTAATTGATGGCCAATATCAAGACTGGCGACAGGCTCATCCAAAAACAGCCAGCGCGGCTCGTTGTTCACCACCGGCTCCCAGACCTGAGCCAAAACCCGGGCCAGTTGCACGCGCTGCTGCTCGCCGCCCGATAATTCCTGATAATATTTTTCCTCAAAGCCCGTCAGCCCAACCCGCTCCAGCGCCAACATTGGCAAATCCTCGCGCTGGGCCTCGCCGCCGGTGGTCAGGCCCAGACGCACCACCTCAAGCACGTTGAACGGAAACGCAAGACCGGCAGATTGTGACAAAACGCCCCGAACGGCGGCTTGCTCGTAGGGTTTCATTTTACTGACATCGCGCCCCGATATCACAACGCTGCCGCTGAATTCCAGATCGGCCGTGATGGCGCGCAACAGGGTGGTTTTGCCCGACCCGTTGGGGCCGACAATCGCGGTGACTTCGCCGGCATGGGCGCTAAAATTCACATGATGCAGGATTTGCTCTTTGCCCAGCGTGACACAGATATTTTTGGCGATCAGCATGGCGGCTCACATATCAACAATGCCGCGGCGGCGCAGCAGGATCCAAAGGAAAATCGGCGCACCGATCGTGGCGGTGACAATGCCGATCGGCAGCTCGGCCGGGGCAATGATTGTGCGGCTGATCACGTCGGATGCCAGCAACATACTGGCCCCCAAAAGCGCCGAATTGGGCAGCAGGTATTTATGATCCGGCCCCACCGAAAGGCGCAATAAATGCGGCACGATAATGCCGATAAAACCAATGCCGCCACTGACCGCAACAGCCGCGCCCGTAGCCGCCGCAACGCTTAAAATCGCGATGTTTTTCAGCCGTTGCACGCTGATGCCGATGTGATGCGCGGTGGCTTCGCCCAAGGCCAAACCGTTTAGGCCGCGCGCTAAAAACGGGGCCACGGCAATGGCCAGCAAAATGATCGGGGCGGCGGCAAAAACCTTGGCCCAGGTTGCGCCGGCCAGCGAGCCCATGCCCCAGAATGTCAAATCGCGCAACTGGGCATCATCGGCCAGATAAATCATCACCCCCGAAAGCGCACCGGCCAACGCCCCCAGCGCGATACCGGCCAATAACATGGTCGCAACCGAGGTGCGCCCGTGGCGGGTGGACACCCGGTAAAGGATCATGGTGGAACCCCAGCCGCCGATAAACGCGGCAAACGGCACCAGATAAAACCCGAAAATACCGGCCAGATACAGCGGCAGATACCCGCCCAAAACAATCGCGGTAATCGCACCCAGACCCGCGCCGGCACTAACCCCGACCAGCCCCGGATCCGCCAGCGGATAGCGAAAAAGACCCTGCATCACAGCCCCCGAAACCGCCAGCGATGCGCCCACCAGAACCCCCATCGCCATGCGCGGCATGCGGATGTCAAACAGCACCACACGCTCGCGCAGCTCAAGCTCGTTACCGGCGATCAAATCACCAACCACCGACCAAAACGAAATGCCCGAGGCCCCGTACATCAGGCTGAACAATGCCGTGCCAATCAGCAATAAAACCAGAAAAACGCTCATGGCGCGGGCTTTCTGGCGCCGGTCACCCACTGGTTTAGGCACCGATTTATGCACCGATTTATGCAAAGACTGCTTTGTGTTGGCGTTGGTTATTTCACTCAATTTATCAGCTTTCGTCGGGGTAAATCAGGCGGTTCAATTCGGTGATGGCACGCGCGGTTCTGGGCCCAAAGCCCAACATAAACATGCCATCCATCCGCAAAAATCTTTTGGCTTGGCCGGCCGGTGTGATCATTATTGCCGGGTGGTTGCCTAGATCTTCATCGGTGATCTGGTGCTGTCCGGTGTGCTCCATCAGTAAAATAATATCGGGCGCGGCCGCTGACATGGCCTCGTCG
>CAYYXZ010000164.1:0-4967 GCA_964475715.1 uncultured Marinosulfonomonas sp.
CGCAACCGTAACCTCGCCGGCAAAAACCACGCTGGAATGGGCAAACAACAACATGGCAGCCGCCATGGTTTTCAAAAGAGGCGTAGAATTAATCATATCACTTTAGAACCTGTTATTGTAGGGGTTTGCAAGTAAATGAGTGTAACAAAGCACCTTAAAAACAAAAAAACGAGGCCTTGGCGCGTTATTTCTGTGCAAAAATAGCGACCCTGTTGTGCAGCATCAAGCGTTGAAGTTGCCAGATTGCAGTGACATACCCAAGCCAGCCAAGCCGAAAAGGGATGAAAATGACCGCTATCGTTTGCATAAAACAGCTGAGCAAAACCTATGATGACGGGTTTAAAGCGCTGAAACCGATCAATCTGGAAATCCAAAAAGGCGAGATTTTTGCCCTGCTTGGCCCAAATGGTGCCGGTAAAACCACCCTGATCAGCATCATTTGCGGGCTGGTTAGCCCCAGCGGCGGTCAAGTTACGGTGGATGGTTTTGACATCATCAAGGATTTTCGCCAAACCCGCGCCCGCATTGGTCTGGTGCCACAGGAAATGGCCGGCGAAACCTTTGAAACCGTGCTGGCCGCCGTCAGCTTTACCCGTGGTTTATTCGGCAAGGCCAAAGACCCCGCCCATATTGAAAAAATTCTGCGTCTGCTGTCACTTTGGGATAAAAAAGACAGCACAATCCTGTCGCTGTCGGGGGGCATGAAACGCAGGGTGCTGATTGCCAAGGCGCTGTCACACGAGCCTGAAATCCTGTTTCTGGATGAGCCGACGGCAGGTGTCGATGTGGCCCTGCGCAAAGATTTATGGGCCATGGTGCGTGATTTGCGCGACAGCGGCGTGACCATCATTCTGACCACGCATTACATCCAAGAAGCCGAGGAAATGGCCGATCGGGTCGGGGTGATTGCCAACGGCGCACTGGTGTTGGTTGAAGACAAGGCCGAATTGATGCAAAAGCTGGGCAAAAAACGCCTAACGCTGCAACTTTCCAAACCGATAAAAACGCTTCCCGACAGCCTTGCGCACTATGATTTGACCCTGTCCGATTGCGGTCAAGAGCTGCTTTACACCTATGAAACCCAGGCCAAATCCACCGGTATCACCAGCCTGTTAAACGATGTCCGCACAGCCGGTTTGCAAGTCTGCGATCTGCTTACCCAGCAATCCAGCCTTGAAGAAATATTTGTCGATCTGGTGGAGGAAAACCAATGAACGGGCGCGCAATTTTAACGATTTATCGCTTTGAGATGAACCGCATGGGGCGCACCTGGATTCAGAGCATCCTGTCGCCGGTGCTGACCACGTTTTTATATTTCATCGTATTTGGCGCCGCAATCGGCTCAAAGATCGGCGAAATTGACGGGGTGTCTTACGGCGCATTCATCGTGCCGGGCCTGATTATGATGACGCTGTTGAGCAGCAGCATCGCCAACGCATCATTCGGCATATTTTTCCCGCGCTTTAGCGGCACCTTATACGAGGTGCTTTGCGCGCCGATTTCCGGCTTTGAAATCGTGCTGGGTTATGTCGGGGCGGCGGCAACCAAATCCATCATTTTGGGGCTGGTCATTTTGGCCACATCCGCGCTGATCATTCCGATTGAAATCGCCCACCCAATCTGGATGCTGGCGTTTTTGGTGCTGACGGCCATCACATTTTCCATGCTCGGATTTGTGATCGGAATTTTGGCCAAAGGCTTTGAGCATCTACAAGTAACCCCCGCCCTGATCATCACACCACTGGCGTTTTTGGGCGGCAGTTTTTATTCGATTTCCATGCTGCCGCCGCTTTGGCAAACCGTCAGCCTGTTTAATCCGGTGTTTTACCTGATCAGCGGCTTTCGCTGGGCATTCACCGAGCAAGCCCCGGTAAATGTCGGGCTTAGTTTGGCCATGACCTTGGCGTTTATGCTGGCCTGTCTGGCTGTGATTATCTGGATTTTCAAAACCGGATACCGGCTAAAACCCTAAGGACACCGCAGATCATTTGTAATGGCAAACACCATCAATGACAGGATCATAACCAGCCCCGCAGTCATCAAAATCCGCAAGGCTTTGTCGCTGGGCGGCTTGCCCGTTACGGCCTCATACGCGAAAAACACCAGATGCCCGCCATCAAGAACCGGCACCGGAAACAGATTCATCAGGCCAATCGCGGTTGAAAGCAGCGCGATGAAAAAGATAAAGTTTGTAACACCTTGCTGTGCCATTTGGCCGGAAACCTGGGCAATCGTGATGGGGCCGGAAAGGTTGCAAGAGCTGATTTTACCCGCAACCATATGATAAAGCCCCGAGAGCGACTGCGTGATAATGCCCCAAGTGCGATCAACGCCAATGCCCAAAGCCTCGCCAACGCCGGCATTTCGGGTGGCCGCATCAAAGAAAAAACCGCCACTGACGCCCATCAGGTAACGGGTGTCAAAACTGTTATCGGCACGGGGCAAATCACGCTGGGTCGCCTCGATTGTGACCTCGAGTATTTCACCGTCGCGCCACAATTTTATCACCGTGGGCGCGCCGGCACTTGCGTTGATCAACGGGATCATCTGGCTAAATTCAAACACCTCTTGGCCGCCAATCGCCAAAACAACGTCGCCCTTTTTAATTCCGGCAGCTTCGGCCGACCAGCCCGGCGTGACATGGGCCACACGCGCTGGCGACAAAGGCGGGCCGGAAACCGTAATTTCGCGGCCATCGCGCAGCACGGTATAATCCAGCTGGCGCGTGGTTGGCAGCGCATCCCTAAAGCTGGCAAAACCTTCCGCTTCGGGGTAGGCCACGCCGTTAATCGCCACCAGCTTATCGCCGGCCTGCAATTCATTCACGCCGTCGGGCAATTGATGCACGGTTTCAATCACAGGCGGATGGGTGCCGATACCGGTGGATAACGCCAGCCCCGCCAGCAAAATAATCGACAGGGCAAAGTTAAAAACAGGCCCCGCCAGAACGGTCAAAAACCGCGCCCATAAAGGTGCGCCGTGCATGGTTCGACGTAGCTCGGCCTTGGAAAGCGTGCTGATCATTTCGCCGTCTTTACCGCTGGCGGCACTGGAATCGCCTAAAAATTTCACAAAACCGCCCAAGGGAATCGCCGCAATTTGCCATTTGGTACCGTGTTTATCATCGCGCGCCCACAGCACGGGGCCAAAGCCAAGCGAGAACACCTCGGCATGGATGCCCGACAGCCGCCCGACAATGTAATGACCGTATTCGTGGATAGCCACGATCACCGAAAGCGCCACGATGAATGCCACAATCGTAAAGGCAAAGCTGCCAAATGACGGGAGAATGCCCATAAAATCCAATGTATTTATCCTCTTTTTATTTCTGTCGCCGGTTGATGGCGGATTTTGCACTTACCCGTGCCAGATGGTCGGTCTTGCGTACGATATCAAGGCTGGTTGCGGCATTATTAAGGCTGTTTGTTGTTGAAAGCTGTTCCAAAACGTCCTGAACCACCTCGGCCATCTGCATAAAGCCTATTTGCCCTGCGATAAAGGCGTCCAGCGCAGTTTCTTTGGCCGCGTTAAAAGCGGCACCCGACATGCCGCCAGCATTTATCACCTCGCGCGCCAATCGCAAGGCAGGCCAGCGGATCTCGTCGGGGCTGCTAAATTCCAGCTTGCCAATGGCCGCCAGATCTAGCCGCTCAACCGGCACATGACCACGATCGGGCCAATGCAGCGCATAGCCGATAGCGTGGCGCATATCGGGCGGGCCGACGTGGGCCATCAGGGCGCCATCAATGAAACCAACCAGCGCGTGGATCAAGGATTGCGGATGGATGATCACTTCGATTTGCGCGGGATTTGCGCCAAAATATTCTTTGGTTTCAATCACCTCAAGGGCTTTGTTAAACATGCTGGCGCTGTCGATTGTGATGCGCTGGCCCATATCCCAATTCGGGTGGGTCTGGGCCTGTTTTAACGTGGCGGTGGCCAGTTTTTCCAGCGGCCAGTCCCGAAATGCACCGCCCGAAGCCGTGATGATGATGCGCTCGACCGCCGCCATATCTTCGCCCACCAGCGCTTGAAAAATCGCCGAATGCTCGCTGTCGACGGGCAAAATCGTGGCCCCGTATTTTTTGGCCTCGGCCAGCAATAAAGGCCCCGCCGCCACCAGACTTTCCTTGTTGGCCAGCGCCAATGTGGTGCCGTGGCGCAAAGCGCGCAAACCCGGCGCCAAGCCCGCAATCCCGACAATCGCCGATAAAATCCAGTCGGCCGGCCGATCCGCCGCCTCGATCAAGGCCGCTTCGCCTGCCATTGCCTTAATGCCGCTGCCCGCAAGTGCTGCCTGCAAATCGCCGAGATATTCAGGGAATGCGGTTACAGCAACTTCGGCCTGCAACATACGGGAATCTTTGGCCAATTGCGCAATATTACGCCCGCCACTTAAGGCAATAACCCGGTATTTATCCCGATCCCGCCCGATCAAATCAAGCGCGCTTTGGCCGATTGATCCGGTCGCGCCAAATATGGAAACCTTGCGCATGGCTTTATCCTATAGCCGGAAAGCCGGTCAGTAACATCAGCGGAAAAACCACCGCTGCTGCGCCCAGCATACCGTCAAACCTGTCCATAAAACCACCATGGCCGGGGATCAGATTAGAGCTGTCTTTGACACCACAGCTGCGTTTTATCGCACTTTCGGCAATATCGCCCATCTGGGCCGCAAAAGCCAGCAGCACCGAGGCCAGCGCCAATTCCACGGACCAAAACATAACATATCCCACAATCGCCGCGCCAATCCAGCCCGCAATGGTGCCCGACCAGGTTTTTTTCGGGCTGACACGGGGCCAGAATTTTGGGCCACCAAACAAACGCCCCGCCAGATAACCGGCCACATCGCTGGTGATCACGATCAATAACAGCCAAGCCAGCCAGACCAGCCCAAGATCTTGCTGGCGTAATACGATAAAAACAGATCCGGCGACTAAAATCAGCAATGTGTAGGAAAAATAAAT
>CAYYXZ010000165.1:0-1885 GCA_964475715.1 uncultured Marinosulfonomonas sp.
AAGCCAGATTGTGGCCGCTCTAAGTCAGGGTAAGTCCGATGCCTATATTACGCAGCTTATAAACGGTGCATCTTTTAGCGCCACAACCAACAACTCCAGCGATCAAATTGCGACTAAGTCCCAGACGGTGCTGGCCTCTTTGGTCGAAAAATCAATGATAACCCCTGCCGGCCAGAACAATTCAGTTTTAGATAGCAGCGCCCCGGATCTGGCCAACACCAAAAAGCACAAAGTTAAACGCGGCGAAAATCTGGCAACAATTTCGATGCTTCATTATGGCAATAAAGACGGGTTCGCGGCTATTTTCAAGGCAAACAAAGACCAGCTTTCCAGTCCAGATAAAATACGGGTTGGTCAGATTTTGATCATTCCAGCGCTCTAACTGCCCCGATAAGTGCTATAACCAAACGGCGACAACAACAGCGGCACATGATAATGGCTGTCCAGATCGCTGATGCCAAAACGTATCGGGATGACGTCCAAAAAGCGTGGCTCTTGGGGCGATCTGCCCAGCGCCTCCAGATAATCACCGGCATGAAATACCAGCTCGTAAATGCCTGTGGAAAATTCATCGGCTGGTAAAATATGACAATCCGTGCGCCCGTCATTATTGGTAACCAAACTGCGGATATGTTTGCGCCCCGTTCCGTCGATACGCAGCAGATCAATCACCAACCCCGCCGCCGCAACCCCGCGCGCCGTATCCAAAACATGTGTTGTCAAAAAGCCTTTGGCCATTTATCTGCCCTTTCGTTTCCAGCAGTCTGCCTTGTCCGCGCAAAAAAATCGAGAGGTTATAATTAAAATAGCACTTTCAGGAATATTTTGAAAATCTAATGTGATTATATAGAATACACTAACCTGAACCCGAAAAAAGAGGCCGAAAAATGAAACGCTACCCCCGCAACATGCAAGGTTATGGCGCAAACCCGCCGGATGCAAAATGGCCAAACGGGGCCAAAATTGCGGTGCAATTCGTGATAAATTACGAGGAAGGCGGCGAAAATAACATCCTGCACGGCGACGCCTCCTCCGAGGCTTTTCTGTCTGAAATCACTGGTGCCTCAGCTTGGCCGGATCAACGCCATTTAAATATGGAGAGCATCTATGAATACGGCGCGCGCGCGGGTTTTTGGCGTCTGCACCGGCTGTTCACATCGGCCAATATTGGCGTCACGGTTTACGGCGTGGCCACGGCCTTGGCCCGCGCGCCGGTGCAGGTTGCCGCGATGCAGGATGCGGGTTGGGAAATTGCCAGCCACGGGTTGAAATGGATTGAATACAAAGACTGCCCCGAAAACTGCGAGCGCGCCGACATGGCCGAAGCCATCCGTTTGCACGCCGAAATCACAGGCCAGCCACCGCGCGGATGGTACACGGGGCGCTGCTCGCAAAATACCGAACGGCTGGTTGCCGAAAATGGCAGCTTTGATTACATTTCGGATTCTTACGCCGATGATCTGCCTTACTGGGTGCGTTACGGTGCGCGCGACCAGCTGGTTATCCCCTACACGCTGGATGCCAACGACATGCGTTTTGCCACCGCGCAAGGCTTTAATGCAGGTGATCAATTTTACAATTATTTGAAAGACAGCTTTGATGCGCTTTACGCCGAAGGTGTTGCAGGTCAGGCCAAAATGATGTCGGTTGGTCTGCATTGCCGTCTGGTTGGGCGCCCCGGCCGCGTGCAGGCTTTGCGGAAATTTATTGAATATATCCAAGGCTTTGACGGCGTCTGGACCCCGCGCCGCATCGAGATTGCACAGCATTGGCAACAAAATCACCCCGCGCCCGAACCTTGGGAAAGGCCCTCGGAAATGGACGAAAAAACCTTTGTTTCCAATTACGGCGCCATTTTTGAGCACTCGCCCTGGGTCGCCCATGC
>CAYYXZ010000165.1:1985-4897 GCA_964475715.1 uncultured Marinosulfonomonas sp.
CCCGCATCGGCAATGACAGCAAAACCGAATTTAGCGAGGCCTGCCGCCAAGTTGAGCGCATCGCCCATTATCGTTTGAAAGATTTACTGCCATGAAAACTTATGCCTTCCCGATGGGCGGCTTGCCCGACCAGTCTGAAAATCCCGAAGGGCGGGCCATTTTCACCGAAAGCTATGCTTTTTTGCCCGCAGGCACGATGCGTGACATCGTCACCTCGGCCCTGCCCGGATGGCACGGCACCCGCGTCTGGATTTTGGCGCGGCCAATGAGCGGATTTGCCGAAACCTTCGCCCAATACGCGGTCGAGGTTCAGCCGGGCGGTGGCAGCCAGACCCCCGAACCGGACACGGGTGCCCAAGCCGGAATTTTTGTTGCCAAAGGTGAAATGCGGCTGAGCATTAACGGGGTTGAAAACAAGCTAACGGCGGGTGGTTATGCGTATCTGCCAGCGGGTGCAAAATGGGCGGTGAAGAATGCCGGATCTGATCTGCTGGGCTTTCACTGGATTCGAAAACGTTACCAGCCCGCCCCCGATCTGGACAGGCCTGACGCCTTTGTGACATCCGATGCCAACACCCCCGAAACCATGATGAAAAATACCGATAAATGGGCAACCAGCCGTTTCGTTGACCCTGCCGATTTGCGCCACGACATGCACATAAATCTGGTCACTTTCCAGCCCGGCGGACGCATCCCGTTTGCCGAAACCCATGTGATGGAACACGGGCTTTATGTGCTTCAAGGCACCGCGCGGTATTTGCTGAACAAGGATTGGATCAACGTCGGACCCGGTGATTTTATCTGGCTGCGCGCCTTTTGCCCGCAAGCCTGCATCGCCACCGGAACCGGTCCGTTTCGCTATTTGCTTTACAAAGACGTTAATCGCCATCCGGCGCTGGTGCTGAAATGATCATCGAAACCGAAGCCCTGACAGCGGATGCTTTCGCCGCGTTTGGCGATCTGCTCGAGGCCGCGGGGACGCCTGACAAGTTGATAAATAACGACAATTGCAGACGCTATCACGACCGCGCCAAACTGGATTTTGGCCAAGGCGGCCAAGCCGGTATCAGTATTTTCATGGCCAAATCTTGCGCCTTGCCCTACAAATTGGAACTGCTGGAACGCCACCCCGATGGCTCGCAAGCTTTCATTCCGATGAGCCTTGAGCGTTATTTGGTTATCGTGGCTGAGGATGCAGATGGCACGCCGCTTAACATACGGGCCTTTATTGCCGAGCCGGGACAAGGCATCAATTATCACCGAAATGTCTGGCACGGGGTGTTAACTCCGCTGGCGAAACCGGGTTTATTTGCTGTAGTCGACAGGATTGGGGGAACGCAAAACCTAGAGGAGCATCGGTTAAATATACCGCATATAATAAAGTTCTAACGCCATCAGCCGTAAATTTTTGGTATCGCCGCCCTAGTCGGATCCAAATAAGTCACGCGTGAATACCTTGTCGGAAACATCGGCAAGCTCTTTTGCATTGCGGTTGCTGACAATGATATCGGCCTGGTCTTTGAACTCTTGTAAAGAGCCAACAACTTTTGAGCCAAAAAAAGTTTTCTGATCCAATTTCGGCTCATAAACAATAACCTTGATGCCCTTGGCTTTGATCCGTTTCATAATGCCCTGGATCGAGCTTTGCCGGAAATTATCAGAACCGGCCTTCATCACCAACCGGTAGATACCCACGCAGCCGGGTTGGCGCGCAATAATCTGATCTGCAATAAAACTCTTACGGGTCCGGTTCGCCTCGACGATGGCCTGAATCAAATTTTGCGGCACTTCAGAGTAATTTACCAATAGTTGCTTGGAATCTTTGGGCAGGCAATAGCCGCCATAACCAAATGAGGGGTTGTTGTAATGATCGCCGATCCGTGGATCCATCCCAACCCCGCCAATGATCTGGCCGCTATCCAGACCGCGAGCAAGGGCATAGCTGTCCAGCTCATTAAAATAGGCCACCCGCATAGCAAGGTAAGTATTTGCAAATAATTTGATGGCTTCGGCCTCGGACGTATTCGTCAAAAGAACCGGAATATCTTTTTTTATTGCGCCGTCTTGTAATAGCGCGGCAAAAATCCGGGCGCGCTCTGACATTTCACCAACAATAATACGTGACGGATGCAAATTGTCATAAAGTGCTCGGCCTTCGCGTAAAAATTCAGGGCTAAAGATTATTTGCTGTGTGTCGAGTTTTTTTCGGGTTGCGTTAACCCAACCCACTGGAATTGTTGATTTTATAACAATGGTTGCCGCAGGGTTTACAGCGCTTGCTGTTTTAATTACCGCTTCAACACTGGATGTATCAAAAAAATTTGTTTCAGGATCATAATCTGTGGGGGTGGCAATAATAATATAATCCGCATTCTCGAACGCCTTTTGCGAGTCCGTTGTTGCCGTTAAATCAAGTTGTTTTTCGGCCAGATATTGTTCCAGTTCAACATCAACAACAGGCGATTTCCTTAAATTTAGCGCCGCAACTTTGCTTGCATCAATATCAAGCGCAACCACTGTATTATTTTGCGCTAAAAGAACTGCATTCGACAGCCCAACATAGCCAATACCTACAACAGCAATCTTTGTATTCGACATAACCTAGATATTCCTTAAGTTGTGGAGCCTTGGAAAATCAG
The DNA here is from genome assembly GCA_964475715.1 of uncultured Marinosulfonomonas sp. Classification (GTDB taxonomy): domain Bacteria; phylum Pseudomonadota; class Alphaproteobacteria; order Rhodobacterales; family Rhodobacteraceae; genus Profundibacter. Next base: position 4,625 of record CAYYXZ010000165.1, read on the forward strand.
CCACGCAGCCGCTACTGAATCACCCCGAGTTTAGCGGCAGAGTGTTTCGTTCAAAACTTATGCTACTTTATAAAGTTTGATCTTGTCGCGTTTAAGTTCTGGTCTCTCAACCTATTTAAGCGGTCTTTCGTTCAAAAGCCAAGCATTGTCTGGCAGTGGTTGGTGAAACAAGCCATGAGAGATTCGTCCACCTAGGCCCCTGACCCTAAGTGATAGATGTGGTCTTACTATTTCGACCGGTTAGCAGCCCGTTTAAGATGGATCGGGGTTTCA
>CAYYXZ010000166.1:0-4896 GCA_964475715.1 uncultured Marinosulfonomonas sp.
TAGGCTTGGCTTGCCGGCATTTTTTCGATGATGGCGGGCGCGTAAATATAGGCAAGCAGCGCAAAAGCGGCCAGCAAAACAACCAGCGTAAACCCCATACGAAATCCGCTGCGGCGCTGGGCTTGCGGCGCGGGTTCTTCATCTTGGGTGTTTTGCTCATCGATGGCCGAGGCCCGCAAGGATGAATTGATTTCCTCGATATCAGGCAGCATATCGCCCGGGCTGGCATTTTTATCAGCCGGAACATGAATGCCGCGCATCCGCGCTGTGCGTGCTGTGTTTTCTGTGCCCTCTGTGCCCTCTGTGCCCTCTGCGGCAACAGTGCTTGGTTCGCTTTGGTTGCCGGCGGCTTGATCCAACCCAAGATCGGGCTGGGTTTCGATAGCTTCCTGTGCGTCTTTTTTGCGCGCAACGGCCTCCAAGGCGGCTTCTTGGCGCAAGATATCAAGTGCAGCCTGATCCGTGGTTTGCTGCACCGGTTCCGGCGCTTCAGGCTTCTCTGGTTCTGGTTCTGGCTCGGGCACCGGTTCTGGCACCGGTTCTGATTCTGGTACCGGTTCGGTCTCTGGCACCGGTTCGGGTTGCGCAGCTTGCCGTTGTGGCTGCGCGGCCATGCGATCGTCGCGCTCCAGCTGCTCGGCAGATTTCTGAAACCAGGTTTTGCCGCAGCCTGAACATTGCACATCACGCCCATCCTTGGGAATGACGTTGCTATCAACTTCGTAGCAAGCATCGCAATTTGGGCATGATAAGCGCATTTTATTCCTCTTGCAGGCCAAATACTATTGGCAGCCGTATTCGTTAACTATTATTGTTTTAGCAAGGGATTGGCGAAGATCAATCCTTTTTGCGTGTTCTTATATTGAAACATTGTTTAATCTTGGGCACAACTGTTTCTAAACCAATTTGGAAGGATTTCGCGTGATCGAGCTGCAAAATGTGTCTTACAGCTATGGGGGGGGTGAATTATTGTCCGATATTTCGCTAAAACTGGCCCCTGGGTCGTTCCATTTTCTGACCGGACCATCCGGTTCTGGCAAGACGACCTTCCTTAAATTATGTTATATGGAATTAACCGCCACGGCCGGTTCGGTGCAGGTTTTTGGCCATGACACGCGCAAAATGGGGCGCGATGAAATTGCCCTAAACCGCCAACGCATCGGGGTGGTGCATCAGGATTGCCAGTTTCTGGATCACTTGCCTCTTTTGGCCAATGTGGCCTTGCCTTTAACGGTTTGCGGGCGCGATACGGCCGCTGAAATGGCCAACCTGAACGACCTTTTATCATGGGTCGGACTGGGCAATCACGCGCAAGCCTTGCCCGCAGAATTATCCGGCGGCGAACGTCAACGCGCGGCGCTGGCCCGGGCTGTGATTATGTCGCCCGATGTGGTGCTGGCCGATGAGCCAACCGGAAATGTGGATTGGGAAATGTCCAAGCGCCTGCTGACATTGTTAATCGAGCTGAACCGGATGGGAAAAACCATAATGATTGCAACCCACGATTTAAACCTGATCAGAACTGCTAAATCACAAGTCAATGCACGGGTGTTGCGCATTAACAACCGAAGATTACAGTTGGCGGGGGCTGATTTGTGAAAACTTACCTTAAAAAAACGGCGACCGAGGCAATTTCACTGCTCAAAGGCGACTTTCAGTCCAACCCGGTGGTCCCGCCCAGCGGATTTACGGCAAATTTAACCTTGTTCACGGCCGCCGCGATGGCCTTTCTGGCGGTGTTTGCGCTTGCCTTGTCTTTGGCCTCGGGGCGCTTGGCGGATCGCTGGGCCTCGGAATTGGCGCGCGCATCGACGGTGCGCATTTCGGCGCCGGTTGGCCAACTCGAGGCCCAGACCCGCGCGGTGGTCGAGGTGTTGCGCACCACGCCCGGCGTCGCCACAGCCCGGGTTTTATCCCGTGAGGAGCAGAAAAAACTGCTGGAGCCGTGGTTCGGCCCTGACTTGCCGCTCGACAGTTTGCCAATTCCGCAATTGATCGAGGTGATTGAAGATAGCGACGGTTATGACAGCGACGGTTTGCGCCTTCGTTTGTCGGCCGAGGCACCGGGGGCGGTGTTGGATGATCACACCCGCTGGCGCAAACCGTTGGTGCAGGCGGCGGACCGGTTGCGCACGCTGGGGCTGTTTTCGATCCTGTTGATCGGGTTGACTACGGGTGCGATGATCACGCTGGCGGCCGGTGCGGCGCTGGCGGCCAATGCGCAGGTGATCAAGGTTTTGCGCCTTGTCGGGGCGCAGGATCATTACATCGCCAAGGCATTCGTGCGCCGCTTTACCCTGCGCGCGTTTGGCGGAGCCGCAATCGGGGCCGCGAGCGGTATGGTGGCGGTGGCATTTTTGCCCAACGCTTCGGCCGAGGGCGGGTTTTTGACCGGTCTTGGATTTCAGGGCTGGCATTGGCTCTGGCCATTTGTCATACCGCCACTGGCCGCAGTTGTGGCATTTATCGCCACACGTCGCGCCGCTTTGCGCAGTTTAAAGGAGTTAACCTGATGCGATATGCCATTCAATGGGTGCGTAGCCTGATTTTTGCGATCCAGATGTATCTTGCGCTGCCTTTGCTGGGGCTGGTGTTTTTCCCTTATGCTTTATTTAACCGCAGCGCCGCATACACCGTGCCCAAAACTTTTTCCCGCTACTCTCGCTGGTCTTTGCGCTGGATTGCCGGCCTAAAAACCGAAATACGCGGCGAGGTGCCAACCGATGCCTGTATCGTTGCGGCCAAACATCAATCATTTCTGGATGTGATCATTATTATGAGCGTGGCATGGCAACCCCGCGTGATCCTGAAACGTGAATTGCATCTGTTGCCGGTGTTTCATTTTTTCGGCTCGCGGATGGGCAATATTCCGGTTAATCGCGGCACCCGAAGCAAGGCGATTGCCAAGATGATGGAAGATCTGAAAACCGGCAAACACCTACCAGGGCAATTGCTGATTTATCCCCAAGGCACCCGAGTTGCACCGGGTGACAAGGCCCCTTACAAAATCGGCGCTGGGCTGCTTTATGAACAAACCGGCATGGATTGCGTTCCGGTGGCGGTTAATGTTGGTTTGTTTTGGCCCAAACGCGGGGTTTATCGCAAACCCGGTGTGGCGGTAGTCGAATTTTTACCACGCATCGCCGCCAATAAACCGCGCGAAGAATTTATGGCCGAGCTGGAACAGGTGATCGAGGAAAATTCGGACAGATTAATGCGCGAGGCGGGGTTTGAGGGTTAATGGAATATCTGGATACGATTGAAGAGCTTGAAGGGCTTTATGGCACACCGGGGCGGGCCGCGCTGAGCAAGGTCACGGATTATTTGACGCCAAGCTATAGCAAATGGATTGGCCGCGCCCGGTTTTGTCTGGTTTCCACTATCGGGCCTGACGGGGTTGATGGATCGCCGCGTGGTGACGAAGCGGCGGTTGTCCGGCAACTGGACACCAAAACGCTGGCCCTGCCGGACTGGAGCGGGAATAACCGGATCGACAGCTTGCGTAATCTGCTTGTGGATCAGCGCATTTCACTGCTGTTTATGGTTGCTGGATCCACCAGCGTTATTCGGGTAAACGGATGTGCAAAAATTACCGCAGATACTGAAATTCTGGCACAATTTGAGAAAAACTCCAAGCAGCCCCGCACGGTTATTATTGTTAAAATTACCGAGGTTTATTTTCAATGCGCCCGCGCTGTGATGCGTGCGGGGATCTGGAGCGATGGGGATTTATCCCATGGGTTGCCAACCGCTGGCCAGATGCTGAAAGATGCTGCCGATGGTGATTTTGACGGGGATGCATACGATAAAACATGGCCGGAACGGGCAAAGGATACGATGTGGTAGAACTGACATTGGTGCGCCACGGACAGGCCCAGACAGGGGCGCAGGACGAGGCCAGTTACGACAGTTTAAGCGATTTGGGCCATCAGCAGGCGCGTTGGCTGGGTGATAATTTACGCGGGTTGGCCCCGTTTGATAAGATCGTCTCGGGCACCCTGACGCGCCAGATTGAAACGGCGCAATCAATGGGGCTGACGGATTTGCCTTATGAAACCGATGCGCGGCTGAACGAGCTGGATTATTTCGGGTTGGCCGAAAATTTACGCCGCAAAAAAGGTGTGGAAATTCCCTATGACATTCAGTCTTTTGCCCTGCATGTTCCACAGGTTTTGCAACTTTGGCAGAGCGGTGAAATTGACCCTGATCTGGAAACCTACGCGCAGTTTTGCGACCGGATTACCGGCGTTTTAAGCGATGTTGCCCAAAGCCGTGAGCGGGTTTTGCTGGTGACTTCGACCGGAGTGATTGCCACCCTGACGGCGTTGGCGCTGGGTTTGGATACCTTGAAAAAAAGCAAGGTTTTCTTGCGGGTAATGAACACCTCGGTGCATAAATTTGACTGGGCAGACGGCGAATTTCAGCTGGCCCAATTTGGCGCGGTGCCGCATCTGGAGCACCCCGAAAGACACAGCGCCAAAACCTATGGCTAGGCCGCCAAACCTTTGGCACCAACCTTTAAAAACTTGTCGCGCCGATCCTTGACCAAGGCCGCCGGTTTTTTCTTTGACAGCTCTTTCAGCGTTTTTTCCAGCAGCTTGCCAACGCTGGCAATCGTGGCCTCGCGGTCGCGTTGTGCGCCTCCCAGCGGCTCTTTGATAATGCTGTCGGCAATGCCCAGTTTATGCAAATCCTGTGCGGTCAAACGCAAGGCTTGGGCCGCTTCGCGCATCTTTTCGGCATCCTTCCACAAGATCGAGGCACAGCCTTCGGGCGATATCACCGAATAAACCGAATGTTGCAGCATTAACAAACGGTTGGCCGTGGCCAGCGCCACCGCCCCGCCGGAACCGCCTTCGCCGATAATCACCGAAACCAGCGGCACTTTTATTTGCA